>JAIPGG010000003.1 GCA_021736255.1 Spirochaetales bacterium
GACCGCGCTTCGGGCCCCTACCACCAATACATCCGGCCGGGACTGAATCATCCTCCACTCCCGAAGGCGCCTCGAGGGCGTCAGTCCCGAATGCAAGAGCGCCACCCGGGGCCCGAAGCGCGCAGCCAGTTCCTCAGACAATCGGTAGGTCAACGAGATCTCCGGTACGAGGTAGATTACCCCTCTTCCCTGCTCAAGCACCTTCTCTGCAACACGCAAATAAACCTCGGTCTTTCCGGAACCGGTAACCCCATGCAGATAGTAAAAGCTCCCGCTTCCGGACCAAAGGGTTTCTACCGCTTCCTGCTGATCGGCGGTGAGGGTATGCCGGAGCTCTGCATCCGGTTCTTCCACCAGAACCCCTGCTTCCTCGCGTTGTTCCCGCCTTGCTCCCGGCAGCATTGCAGACAAAGCCTCGCCGAGTGAACACAAATATCGCTCAGCAACCCACTCGGCCAGGGCGAGATACTCCTCGTCGAAGAGGGGCTCGGAGTCCACCCGGCGCTGTACGAACTTCAGCTCGATTCCATCCGGAGCCTCGCCTGCACCTTTCACCGAATACCCCGTCAGATTTCTTCTGCCGAGCGGAGCGGTCACCCTGCAGCCGACCGGTATCGGCTCCCAATCATCAGGAACACGGTAGATATAGCTTCGCTTGACAGGAATGGGAAAAACAAGATTGACCAGGTTCATAGTCGAGTACCGGCGTTATCGTTCATTCGAAGGGCTGCCGATCAATTCGCGGAGCCGTTTCAGGTCTTCCCAGACAAGCGGCCGAAGCCGTTCGGCGTTTCGCAGCACTCCGCTCGGGTGGTAGGTGGGAATAATCGGGATGCCCTGAAAGTCATAGGTCTTTCCCCGGAGTTTCCCGATGCCCTCGCTGCTTCCTACCATGACCTGAGAAGCGATTCTGCCGAGCGTCACTATAGACAAAGGACGGATGAGGGCTGTCTGCCGGTGAAGATAGGGTAAACAGGCCTGCATCTCTTCCGGGTGCGGATCCCGGTTGCCCGGCGGTCTGCACTTAACGATATTCGTAATGAAACAGTTGGTCCTGCGATCCAAACCGATAGCGGCGAGCCACTTATCAAGATATTTACCGGCCCTGCCTACGAAAGGCTCCCCGCTTGCATCCTCATCGGCTCCGGGGCCCTCCCCGATAAGCATTACCCTGGGCTCCACCACTCCGTAACCCGGCACCGCATTTCTCCTCTGCCGGGAAAGACCACAGTTTTCGCAAGACCGGATCTCTGCAGCGATTGATTCCAGCTCCTGCTCCCTGCCCAGCGGGGCCTGCCGTTTCCTCCGGTAGCCTCCCTCAATGTAGTTTCGAAAAAGGCTTAGCAATTCATTTCCCTCGGCCATAGACTCAGTATACCTCACCTTCGTATCGAACGCTATGAAGGAAGAGCCCCGCCGAAGGCACACTCTCTCCGGAGGCATCCCATCTCTGTGCATGAATTACCTTTTCCAAGGCCTCCGGGCCTTTCCCCTCACGTTCGAAGCTGAGCAGAGTTCCGAGTATCGAACGAACCATCCGCCAGAGAAAGGCGTTGGCACTGATCTCGAACACCAAAAACGGACCGTCCATAAAGAAAACAGCCTTCTGTATCCGCCTCTTCTTCGAGGTGCTTACATCCCTCGGCAGGGCAAACGATGTGAAATCATGGACCCCCAACAACGGGACACAGAGGCGGTTTAGAGCGGCAATGTCCGGATTGTACCTGATTCTCAGGCAGTAGAGGCGGTGCTCCGGAGGCATAGCCTCTGCGGGTAAAAGATAGTAGCGGTATGTTCGCAGGCGGGCGCTGTAGCGGGAATGGAAGTCCGGAGGAACCTCAGTGCTGTCTATTGCCTGAACATCCGGCGGCAAATAGGAGTTGAGAGCAACAAAAAACCGGTCCGGAGAAAGAGAGCTTATGTCGGAGCGAAAATTGATCACCTGCCCCCGGGCATGAACCCCCGAATCGGTCCTGCCGGCGGCATAGATCTTTACCCGGCGCCGGTGCATCTTCTCGAGAGCTGTTTCCACCTCACCCTGAACGGTGCGTTTGTCTTTTTGTATCTGCCAGCCCGCAAAACCTGTCCCGTCGTAGGCAAGGGTTACACGGATGTTGTTTTGTTGAGCTTGTTGATCATTGTTGTGCATGGTGCTTGTCCCGATTCAGGAGCCGCCTTCCTCCTGCAGATCCTGATTTATCTTGTCGTAGAGGTCCTTGGCGGCATCGAGAATAGCCGTTGGTTT
Organism: Spirochaetales bacterium; assembly: GCA_021736255.1. Lineage (GTDB taxonomy): Bacteria > Spirochaetota > Spirochaetia > JAIPGG01 > JAIPGG01 > JAIPGG01. The sequence continues at coordinate 2,246 of JAIPGG010000003.1, forward strand.
CTCTTTTGATGCCTTTCCCATCCCGAAAAGGCGGGAAACGATGCGTTTTGCCTGCTGGAGAGACTGGGTCCGCTGTTCGGGATCATCTTTCGGCCCGTACCTGTATTCCAAAACCGCTGTAATGTAGAGGAACCCGTCGTATCCGTAATTCTTGTCCAGATCCGGACCAAAAAATTCTACATCGGAAAGGGTCTCAGAACCATTCTGCTCACGCTCGAGGGCTTCCGTATAAAAAAACCGGGCCTTCCGATAGAGCAACCGTTGAAGATAATCGTAGTTTTCCCCGGGGAACTTCCTGTGAAGGTCTCCCATCAGCCAGGCCCCACGCAGAGAGGCGATACCCTGCTTCGCGGTAGGAGAGTCCTCAGCTTCAAAGGTATCGTAACACCTGATCGCAAGAAGGTAGCTCGCTGCTCCCTCGGCAAGGCCTCTCGGTTCCGTGTAATCCAGGTCCTCGAATATTGTCTGTATCCACGCAATCCTGTTGTCGGCTGTGGATTCGAGCCGATCGGTCTGATTCGAATCGGGTTTGAGAAAATCTTTTTGATACACAGCATAAAAGCAGGAGGGGCATACCGTTACAGAATAGAGAAGAGGACTGACCTCCCCGAATTTTTGGGATGGCTGGTAGAGACGGCGAAGTTCCTCTGTCAGTTCCCCGGCGATCAAACGCCCCCTGCCTGTAAGCAGCTCTTCCCGATAGAAGGTAGCACCGCAGACAGGGCAAGTAATAGAGTTCTTCGAATAATAGGTCACTTTCACAGCTTCATCAGACATCGGAGCCGTCTCCTTCGATGATAACCACTGCCACCGCATTATCCCGCTCATGGGTGAGCGAAATATGCAGACTCGTCCCTCCGATACGGCGAAATGCTTCCAGGGCGGTACCATACAGCCACATCGAAGGCTGACCGTTATGGCGGTTGAATACCTGAATATCCCGGAGCTGCATCCCTCTCAAACCTGTCCCCACCGCCTTTCCGAAGGCTTCTTTGGCGGCGAACCTGGCGGAAAGCGACAAAATGAATGAAGATCCGCGGGATCGAGCATCCGAGAGCTCTCGCTCATGGAAATAGCGGTGAAAAATTCCCTCGATTGTCCTCCAGTGCTCCATCCGGCTGCTGTGCACGATGTCTATTCCGATTCCAATTATCATGGGGCCTCCTCCGGGCGGACCACCTTGAGAATAACCTGCCTCGGTTCGTAGGAAAGAACCACGGGCCCTGCAGGAATATCCGGTCGTACGGGCAGCAGATATTCTCCTGTAGTCTCGATCTCCGAGCAATCGACAACCAGTTGAATCGAGGCTGCCTTTAACCCCTCGAGAGCGTTCTTACTCCCCTGTATTTGAATATTCCCTTGACCGAGAGGTTCTTCGAGAACGTAATCAGGATCCAAATCGAGGGTGACGATGTCGATATTCTCGATCGATCGATGAATAATTTTTTCCTTGATCAGAGCCCTGAATTCGACATAATCCCCTCCCCGTATTCGGATGCTCCGATCATCTAGGTCGATACGGACTCGGGTGGTAAAATCCTCCTTGCGGCCGTTGAGCGGGATGGCCTCGGTTTCCAGTTCGTCCAAAGGCTCCACCCGGCTGCGCGGGCCCTCGACCTCCACCCGGGAAGGAGAGAGAAAATACTGATCCAGCTCGTAGCCCGGCTCAGGAAACCCTCGGATATTCGCACTCAGCTCGAGACTCTTGATCATTTTCTCTTCGATCGTCAGTTCCACCGTCAAAGGATCAACCCGTATTTCAATATCCTCCGCGTTGAGGGCTGTCCCGGTTTTTCGGATGAGTACCGGCTCTTCATAGGTGCTGGCAGCATCCCGGTCCCTCAAGTCCACATAGGCCTTTATATCGTTTTCCAGAATTGTGTCTATATTGTCAGCTTCCCCGCGCAGGTGGACCCTGACCGACTGGGGAAAAGGGGCAACGGGCAGATAACGACCGGTGGTTTCAATCTGGAGGGGAACGCTGAAAAACCGTTCCTCCATGGTAACGATCCGCTGAAAGAGGAACAGAATAATCGCGGCGGCAATGGCCATTACCTTAGCAGGCCAGTTGTCGAAAAAGGAATGTCTGCGCCCTCTGCTATTCAACGGCTGCCTCCTCTCCCGGTTCATCCGTGTATTTAAAAAGACGCCGGAAATGCTGTTGAACTTCGCCCGGAGACAGGTCGTAGCGAAGCTCTGAATCATAAGCAAGCGAGAGGGTCCCCTTCTCTTCCGAGACTACCAGGACAACAGCATCAGACTCTTCCGCCAGTCCGAGCGCCGCTCTATGGCGGGTGCCGAAGCTTCTGCGGAAGTCGAGCTGGTCCGAGAGGGGCAGGAAACATCCGGCGGCAACGATTCTTCCTCCCTGGATAATACTTGCTCCATCATGGAGGGGTGTACCGTTGGTAAAAATCGTCAGCAAAAGGCTCGAGGTGAGCTCGGCATTGATGCGGGTTCCGGTCTCGAGAATATTTTTCAACCCCAGCGATCGGGTAATCACAATCAGAGCCCCGATACGCCTTCCCGAAAGCACCTCGAGGGCGTTCATGATAGAATCCAGATGCCTGATCTGGGGCCGCTTACTCTTCCCGAACCATTCCCCTTGGCCGATTCGGGTGAATATCTGTCGCAGCTCAGGCTGGAATACGATTGCCACGCCGATAATAAGGCCGGGAGCGAGGAGATTCAGCACCCACAGGAGGGTTTCCAGATTCAGTACAAAAGCAACAGTATAGATCAGTATGATAAAGACGGCGCCCTTCAAAAGCTGCACCGCTCTTGTGGATACAAGAATCTGGTACATCTTGAAAATAAGGAAGGCAAGTATAGCGATGTCCAAAACAGGACGGATGATCGTCCCCATGATCCAGCTATCAGTGAACCATTCCATAAACCGCTAAGCCTCCATGACCGTCTGAAATATCTTTACAGCCTCTGCCGTTTCGCGAACATCGTGAACTCGAAGAATCTCCGCACCCATCAACCAGGCAGCACAATTTGCCCCAAGACTCGCGTATAATCGTTCTTCTGCAGGAAGGGGGGAGCCCTCCGCCGAAAGAATCTGTCCGAGAAAAGACTTTCTCGATACCCCTACAAGGACGGGAAAACCGATCTCCCTGATTTCCGCCAGGTGTTTCAGAAGCAGCAGATTGTCCTGGAGGCGTTTGCCGAAACCGATACCCGGATCGAGAATGATCTGCTGCTCACCGATACCTGAAGCGAGGGCATCCTCTACATAGTCCTCGAGCGCTTCCCGGACCTCCCTGATTACGTCGGTGTAGACAGGATTGTCCTGCATAGTCTCCGGATTCCCCTGCATGTGCATCAACACAACCGGCACACCTCGTTCGGCAACCAGTTTTTTGAGCCCCGGATCATCCCGCAGGGCGGAAACGTCGTTGATCATATCCGCACCGGCATCGAGACAAGCCTCGGCGACAACAGACTTGCGGGTATCAACCGAAACGGGAACCCGGCTGAAACGGCGCAGCTCGCGGAGAACAGGTAAAACCCGTCCCAGCTCCGTCTTAGTATCAATAGCTCCTGCTCCCGGCCTGGTGGATTCACCGCCTAGATCGATTATATCGGCTCCGTCGGAAACCATTTGAAGGGCTGCTTTTACAGCAGTCTCACTTTGCTCGTAACGTCCGCCGCTGTAGAATGAGTCATTGGTACAATTGACAATACCCATGATTCGGGGCTTGGAACTCGCCATCTCGGCTAATACTACTACGGCAGGATACGAATATGCAAATGCCTCTTCCCTACCGCTGTCATGGTGTAGCATACTGGAAGTAGAAAAACAGCTGCAATCACGAAAGAGGGAGAGAACCGCATGCAGGCAATTATTACCGTAGTAGGCACAGACAAAGTCGGGATCATAGCCGGAGTCAGCAGTTTATTAGCTGAAACAAACGTCAATATTCTCGATATAAGTCAAACCATCCTCAGAACGTATTTTACTATGATGATGCTCGTAGACCTCGAATCCATGACGATCAGCCTGAAAGACCTGAAGGAACTCCTCGATCAACGGGGAAAGGAACTCGGGGTTACGATTCAGCTCCAGCACCAGGATGTTTTCCAGGCTATGCACAGAATTTGAACGAAAAGAAAGAGAGGAAATTTCATGTTCACCCAACCGGAAATAAACGAAACCATACGAATGATACGAAAAGAGAATCTCGATATCCGGACCATAACCCTGGGAATAAACCTGAGGGACTGTGTATCACCCGGGACCGAAGCTGCAAACCGGAAAATCTATGACAAGGTATGCCGAAAAGCAGAACGGCTGATCCCGGTAGCAGAAGAACTGGAACTCGAGTTCGGTATTCCCATCATCAACAAGCGGGTTTCGGTTACCCCTGTGTCCCTGATTGCAGAAGCGAGCGATGCCGAAAGCTACCTTCCCTTCGCACAGTCCCTCGATCGAGCGGCCGAGACGGTGGGAATCGATTTTCTCGGCGGGTTTTCCGCCCTGGTGCAAAAGGGCGTTACCGAAGGAGACAGGCGGCTCATAGAATCTATTCCCCGGTCATTGACCGAAACCGGTCGGGTCTGCTCCTCTGTTAATGTTGCGTCCACGCGGGCAGGGATAAATATGGATGCAATTCAGCGTATGGGCCGGATTATCACGCAAACCTCGCAGATCGATCCACAGGGCTGTGCCAAACTGGTGGTCTTCTCCAATGCGCCGGAAGACAATCCATTTATGGCAGGGGCGTTTCACGGTGTCGGTGAGGGAGACTGCGCAATCAATGTCGGAGTAAGCGGCCCCGGTGTTATAAAAGCAGCTATCGAGGATATTCGGGGCGATTCCTTCGACCAACTCGCTGAGACAATCAAACAAACAGCCTTCAAGATCACTCGGATGGGCCGGCTCGTAGCCCGAGAAGCAGCGGCGAGACTGGGTTACAACTTCGGCATCGTAGACCTCTCGCTCGCTCCTACCCCGAGCATCGGCGACAGCGTGGCCCGTATTCTCGAAGAAATGGGGCTTGAAACAGCCGGCGCGCCGGGCTCTACTGCGGCAGTAGCCTTACTGAACGACGCAGTCAAAAAAGGGGGAATCATGGCTTCTTCCCATGTCGGAGGTTTGAGCGGCGCTTTTCTGCCGGTAAGCGAAGATGAGGGCATGGCCGAAGCCGTACGAAAGGGATCACTGAGCCTGGCCAAGCTCGAAGCAATGACGGCTGTTTGTTCGGTAGGATTGGATATGGTAGCCGTTCCCGGGGACACCACTGCTCAGACAATCTCTGCTATTATCGCCGACGAAATATCCATAGGTGTGGTGAATAAAAAGACCACAGCCGTACGGATAATCCCGGTTCCCGGGAAAACTGCAGGAGAGTGGGTTGAGTTCGGTGGATTGCTCGGTAGGGCTCCGGTCATGGAGGTGAGCCGGGATTCCAGCTCGGATTTTATTGCCCGAGGCGGGAGAATTCCCGCCCCTCTTACCAGCTATGTAAATTGAACCGGTTATTTCTTCTTGTGCCGGTTCTGCCGGAGTTTTTTCTTCCGTTTATGGGTTGCTATCTTCTTTCGTTTTCGCTTTCTGCCGCAGGGCACGTATGAGCTCCTTTGTCCGTTTCTCTTGGAATATGTCCGGCAATTATGAAGAAAGGAAGAAACTCCGTCAAGTGGAGCTGATCGGGTATTTAAAAGAGTGAATCAAATCCCTTCTTTCCCCACTGGGAAGCGAGCTCTTCAAGAAAACGCTGACTCTCTTCCGGCCGGTACCAGCGCACACCCGGCAGACTGCGGAAAAAGGAGAGCTGTCGCTTTGCATATCTGCGAGAGTGGAGTTGAATCTGCCGGCGGACATCCGCAAGGGTGGGACAACCAAACCGTTTCATATCGAAGAATTCCCTGTATCCGATAGCCTGCATGGCCGGATCCCCCAAGTGGTAACCCTTTTCCATCAAAGCTGCCGCTTCTTCGCGCAATCCCAGATCGAACATCCTGTCTACCCGCCGATTGATCCTTTGATAGAGCTCTTCCCTTTCCCGGTAAAGGCCGGCAACAAAAAAGCTATATGACTCTCGAAGGGTATCGGGTACGCGAAAGCCGGAGAGAGGCCGGCCGCTTGTATACAGGACTTCCAGGGCCCGTACGATCCGGTATCCGTCATTTTTTCCTATACGTTCGGAGGAGAGTGGGTCTTTTTCCTCCAGTTCCGCGCGAAGGGAATCGAGACCCCCTTTATTCATTCGTTCGATGAGCCTGCGCCGAATATCCTTATCGCCCGGTGGAGTACGGGGGGCACCGAAGAGGAAGTGTTTGATGTAATAGGCTGTACCTCCGGACACTACCGGCAGGTGGCCGCGCCGGCTTACCTTTTGGACGGCATCATCGGCCAAGCGGATAAATTCTCCGACGGTATACTGAGAGGCAGGATCTTTTTGATCGACGAGATGATGAGGCAAGCGTTCCAGCGTTACCCGGTCGGGCTGGGCGGTCCCGATATGTAAACCGCGGTAGATCTGCATCGAATCAGCGTTGATTATCTCCGCCTGCGGACCGCTCCTGCCTGCAAAACATCGGAGCAGAAACTCCGTCTTCCCCACGGCAGTGGGTCCGAAGAGCACCAGAACCCGCTGAACCGAGCCGAGCTCAGTCTTCGATTCGGTATTCAACCTTGTTCGTAAGAATCTGTTTTATTGCGGTGGATACAACCTTTCCGTTATTCTTCTCCAGCTCTTCATCGCCGGTGACGGTTAACTGGTATGCTCGGCGAATAGCTGCGCAGGTTAATTCATACATATTATCATCATTCCCGATGAGCAAATCCAGGGGAAGTATCATCACGAATCTCCTTTGGAATCAATAAATTATCTTGTAAAAAAATATCTCAATCACATACTACCGAGAAATATAGGTAATGTCAAAGCTTCCGAACCGCATCAATAACAATCTGCGCGGTTTGCTCTATGTTATTCTTTTCGGTGTCGATTACCAGATCGGCCGTTTCGCGGTAGCGATTGTTGTCTATGCCGTAGAGTTTGAGATAACGGTCATGGTCCCGCTGATCCCGTTCCCGGGTTTTCTCTCGAACCGCTTCGAGATCCCCTCCTTCCCGCTGCTGGATTCGTTTTGCCCGGACCTCGAGGGATGCATCGAGAAAAATCTTGAGATCGGCATCCTTCATCATCCAGATAGCAAGCCGCGAACCGAGCACGCAGTTACCTTTCGAGGCCATTTCCACCTGCCTTGTGTCGAGGTATCGGTCCCAAGAGGGATCTGTTTCCGCCAGTTCCCTCAACTGATCGAAGGATATGCCCTGTTCATCGGCGATGGTATGAAAGGTATAGTTCACTACATGCAGCCCGAGTCGTTCGGCCACTACACGGGAAACAGTGGAATTTCCACAACCGCTTTTTCCGGATATTGCAATTATTATTGAAGGTGTGCTCTTATTCGACATTTCGAAGCTGCTCCCGAATCTTTTCCACGGCCTCTTTCATGTCCACTACCAGGTTGCTGATGGACACATCCGTAGATTTCGAGCCGATCGTGTTTACCTCTCTATTGATCTCCTGACATATAAAATCCAGACGCTTGCCAACCGTTCCTTCTCCGGAAGCGATCGACCGAAAATTATCGAGATGAGACCGCAATCGGGCAATTTCCTCTCCGATATCGTACCGGGAAAGGATCACTGCTGTTTCCGAAAGATAGCGGTTTTCATCGATCCTGTTTCCGAGAACTTCTTGAAACTTCTGCAGCAGATCATCTTTGAGTCGCTGCTGCTCTGCCGGGACGAGCTCGCTTATCCTGTCCAGTCCAGACTGTAATGCAGCAAGATGTGTATCGATATCCGTACGGGTAGCCTCTCCCTCGCGAATCCTGGCTTGTTCAAACGCTTCGAAACAGAGCTCCAGCTCCTCTTCGATAACCGAACGGAAACTTTCAGCGTCTCGGCGGTATTCCGTCTTCAAAACCCCTTCGAGCTGAATAACGGAGTCGAGTTTTACCGTATCTTCGAGCCCTTCCAATTCAATGAGTTCCCGCAAAGCCTTGGTGTAAGCGGAAGCGGTCCGGCGATCGATGTGGACGGTCAGGTCCTCTTCGAGCAAGCGAAGGCGTACGGAGATTTCCACCCGCCCACGAAGCACCCGCTTCCCTGTGAGCTCACGAATGACCGGATCGAGAGGCCCTAGAAAACCCGGCAGATTCACCGCTATATCCAGATACCGATTGTTGAATGCCTTGAGCTCGATATTTAGCAGATAGGATTCGCTGGCCCGTTCCCTGTATGCATAGCCTGTCATACTCTTCATATTTTTCGTGCTCCTTAGATTCTTCCGTTTTCGGATGTTTCTTTATACAGTTCTCTGCCGAGTTTCCAATTGTCTCCGGCCCCCATGGTCAGAAAAAGGTCCCCTTCCTGCAGCTGTTCTCTGCAAAAAACCAACGAATCCATAACAGCCGGGAAATAATGAACATCCCGGTGGTGTGCCCGTACTTTCCGGTAGAGGGTCTCCCCGTTCACATCACCTCCTGCCTCCTCCCGGGCCGAAGCATAGATGTCATGAAGGATGAGCAGATCCGCCTCCCCGAAGGAATCGGCAAACTCATCAATCAGGGCTGCTGTGCGTGAGTAGGTATGAGACATAAAATCGACAACCAGCCGGCGGTCCGGAAAAAACCTGCGAATGCCCTCGAGGGTCGTCCGAATAGCGGTCGGGTGATGGGCATAATCGTCCATAAAAATGATTCCTCCCGCTTCTCCGATGATTTCGCTGCGCCGTTTGCTGCCGGAAAAATGCTTCAGCCCTTCTTCGATTGCATCCATTTGCAGGCCGTTGGGGTTTTCTCCGCCGCTCTGTTCAAGGGAGAGTTCAAGAGTAAGAGCCACAGCGGCAGCTGCGTTCAGAACACTGTGTTTTCCGGGAACACGGAGCGACAGGGTGCGATCCCATCCCGCGAGGCGAAAAAGAGAACGCTCGTCCTCAACCCGGTAATCCATCACCCGATAGGGGCCGGTTGCCGCGAACCCGTAGGGAAGCAGCCGAAGATCGGGCCGTTTCCCGGCGATACTATCAACGGTTTCCACCGCTCCCCCGTCGTCCGCACAGTATATGACGGTTCCCCCGGCCGGCAAGCGGTCGAGAAAGCTCAGAAAAGCAGACCGGATATCATCATAATCCCGATAATAGTCGAGATGGTCAGCCTCTACACTGGTCAGAATAATCCTGTGGGGATGAAAATGGAGGAAGTTTCTTCGATATTCACAGGTTTCAGCTATAAAATATTTACTGCCCAGTCTCAAAGTGGATCTCCCGGCAAAGCTGCTAACCGCTGAGCCTGCGAGAATGGTAGCAGGGAGATCGAGAGCACGCAGCAGTTCTCCGGCCAAAGCGGTTGTTGTCGTCTTGCCGTGTACTCCTGCCACAGCTGACGAATCAAAGCGAGCAGAAAGTATGCCGAGGGCCTCAGGATAGCTTATTCGCGGTATTCCGAGCTCTTTCGCTCTGGAAAGTTCAGGATTATCCTCAGGATCGTAGGCAGCGGAATAAATTACAATGTCGGGTTTTCTGCGTCCTGCTGCGGAGGACTTCTCCCGGCCCCCTTCGATATGCTCGCCGTGAAAACCCGTTAAGACGGGCACGCCGATCTCCTTCAAAACAGCATCGGTGTAAAAGACTTCCTCTACATCGGAACCGATAACATCCGCTTTCTCAGCCGTGAAAAGTTCGGCCAGAGCGGTCATTCCGGTACCTTTGATTCCGACCATGTAAATCGAAAAGCCCTCGAGGTTTTCCGGAAGGAGATAGTTATGATTTTGCAGCTGCCGGCACCCATCTCCCGAATCCTCGGATCCTGAATCGGCGGCCTGGGAGGATGAACTGTTTCGATTCATAACCGGATCATAGAGAAAGGAATCTTCTTTTTCAAGAAGAAAAAACGGGACCGGCCTCAGCGACCGGTCCCGCATTAATGTTTCTTTGAAAAAAACGGCTTATGTTGCTACAGGAAGTTCGGCTTTTTCCTGTGAAGCCTCATTTTTCTGGTTTTGTTTTTTCGAACCCTTTTTCGATCGGTTTCTGCTGCGGAAATTGATCTTTCCGTTCCGTACCTCAACGGCAATGGTACTTCCGGCCTTGAACCGTCCCTTAAGAATTTCCATTGCCAGGGCATCTTCGACATCCCGTTGCAGCACCCTTCTCAGTGGACGGGCACCGTACTTGACGTCGTAACCCTTTTCGATAAGATACTCCCGGGCCCCCTTGCTGAATTCGAGGGTGATATCGCTGTCGGCCAGCCGCTCCTGCACTTCGCCGATCATAATTTCGAGTATATTTCTGACCTCTGATTCAGTCAGACTGTGAAAAACCACGATTTCATCGACTCGGTTGATAAACTCGGGGCGAAAACTCTTTTTGAGTTCCGTCATCGCGGAAGATTTAATCTCGTTATGGTCCATAATCCCTTCGCGTGTAGTGAATCCTACAGAGTTATCGAAGGTGATTTGCCGCGCTCCTGAATTCGAGGTCATGATGAGAACCGTATTCCGGAAAGAAACCTTATGGCCCAGGTTGTCCTGCAACTCTCCCTCTTCCAGTACCTGGAGGAGCAGGTTGAATACATCGGGATGGGCCTTTTCTATCTCATCGAGCAGTATCACACTGTACGGTCTGCGCCGCACCTTTTCGGTCAATAGCCCCCCTTCTTCATACCCGACATAACCGGGAGGGGCTCCCACGAGCCTGGAGACATTATGTTTCTCCATGAAGTCCGACATATCTATTCGGATAAGTGCATCATCGTTCCCGAAAAGGAACTCGGCTAGGGTTTTGGCAAGCAGGGTTTTCCCGACTCCCGTGGGACCGAGAAAGATAAACGATCCGAGCGGGCGTGTCGGTGCACTGAGTCCGGTTCTCGAACGACGTATTGCCGAGGAAACCGAAGCAATCGCATCGTTCTGGCCGACAACCGTTTTGTGCAGTTCATCTTCGATATGGAGAAGTTTGGCGGATTCGCTCTCTGCAAGCCGCTGAAGCGGTATGCCGGTGACTTCGGAGATAATGCGCTGAATATCTTCGTCGTCGACCAGATTTTGCTCATTTTTGAGAGCAACCTTCCAGTTTTCCTTCATATCCTCGATTTGGTCCTTGAGCTGCCGGATTCGATCCCGTACTGCAGCAGCCTTTTCATAATTCTGGTTGTTCACCAGGGTAATCTTTTCCGAGTTGAGTTGTTCGACGTCCTGCTCGAGTTCACGGATCTCTTTCGGCTGGACACTGGTGTTTATCCGCTTGCGAGATCCTGCCTCGTCTATCAGGTCGATGGCCTTGTCCGGGAGGTATCGATCGGTAATGTATCGTTTCGAAAGTCTGGCGGCTATTTCGATAGCTCCCTGCGTGTAACTTACGTTATGAAAATCCTCGTACTGTTTGCTAACACCTTTGATAATGTCTACCGTTTCCTCTACACTCGGCTCATCGACAAAAATAGGCTGGAAACGGCGCTCAAGGGCGGCGTCTTTTTCTATATGCTTCTTATACTCGTTGAGCGTAGTTGCACCGATACACTGGATCTCACCCCGGGATAGGGCGGGCTTGAGCATGTTAGAAGCGTCGATCGCTCCCTCCGCCCCTCCGGCACCGATAATCGTGTGGAGTTCGTCGATAAAGAGAATCACATTATCCGCCTGGATTATTTCTTTCATAACCCGTTTCAGACGTTCTTCGAACTCGCCCCGGTACTTGGTACCGGCAATGAGCGAAGCAAGATCGAGAGTCATGACCCGGTTGTTCAAAAGAACCTCCGGTGCAGTACCTTCGATGATTCGCTGAGCAAGTCCTTCGACTATGGCGGTTTTTCCTACTCCGGGCTCTCCGATGAGGACAGGATTGTTCTTCGTTCTCCTGGCAAGTATCTGAATAACCCGCTGGATCTCCCTGGTTCGTCCTACCACGGGGTCGAGTTCCTTCTCCCGTGCATAAGCAGTAAGATCCCTGGAAAACTCGTCCAATGTCGGCGTTGTCTTCTTCGTTGTTGTCTGCTGCTTTCTTTTCTGAGCCTGCTGTGCCTGAGAGGAAGAAGACTGCTTGTTCTTTTGCGTCTCCTTGGACTCGGCGTTCATCTCGATAATCACTTTCCTCAGTTTGTCAGGGTCAACCGAATGATGAGTAAAAAAGCGTTCTACCGTACTGCCTTTTTCCGTTGACGCAGCCAGTAATAGATGTTCGGTGCCGATATACTCATGGCTGAGATTCTTCGCTTCTTCAGCGGAATCCTCGAGCAGCCTCTTACCCCGTTTCGAGGGAGGAATATCTCCGAGGATAAACCCGCCCTGTTTTTTGGGAATATTCTTTTCGAGTTCGAGCTGAAGCTCGACCGGGTCGATTTTTAACTGTTTCAGGACTTTAAAGCCCAATCCTTCACCGTCTTTAAGAACGGCAAGTATAATATGTTCCGGGAGAAGCTGATCGGAATGAAACCGCTTTGCCTCTTCCTGTGCGAGAATAGTCAGTATTCGCTGTGCTCGTTGTGTCAATCCCTTAAACATCGGATCCCTCCGATCCCAGTTCATTCTGTAAGGTTGTACGGATCATACCTGCCCGCACATAGTTAATATAATCATTTTTCGCCCTTTCATCATCTTCTTCAATCAAAGATTGAATGTGGGCCTTCTGGCTGTAGAAAAGCAAACTGGTGATAGTTTCCGTCTTCAGCGCAGAAAGCAAACCCAGGGCAATTCCGAATCGCAGGGTGGCAAGCATTTCTATTGCTTCTGAAGCCGTTACCGTCCTGCAATGGGTAAGTAAACCCAAGGCTCGAAAAACCTTGTCTTCAACCGTTGTTCTCTGTTTTTCCAGCAGTTCTTCCCTCGCTTTTCGCTCATAATGTACTAGTTGAAGTGCTACTGCTTCAAGTTTTTCCATTATCTCCTGTTCCGACAGGCCGAAACCAAACTGGTTGGTAACCTGATACATATTCCCGAGGGAGCTGTCTTCCTCCCCGGAAAAACTCTTTATCGTCAATCCGATCTGCATGGCGGTTTTTAACACCTTTTCGATCAATCCGGTCAACACCAATGCCGGCAAATGAACCATAACCGAAGCACGCACACCGGTTCCTATATTCAAAATCTCGGTATTCAGATATCCGGCCTCAAGAGAAACCGCATAATTCAAGCGTTGTTCGAGCTTATCGTCAAGCTCTTGGAGCTCCCGGTTCGCCTCGTGGAGATTCAACCCTCCACGGAAACAGGCAGTCCTCAGATGGTCCACTTCACATATCATACCGCTGATACGCTCATCCTTCCGGAGGATAAACGGTTTTCTCTCGGCCACGATAAAATCATGGCTGAGGTAGTTCCGTTCCATCCAGACCCGCCTCTGAAGAGGGCGATGATCGGAAAGAGTCCGTATATCGAAGTTGTTGTCCGAATTGACATCCACGAAGGCATCCTCGATAACTTTCTCTACGGATTTTTCTTCCGATACGGAGATAGTCCCGGGAAACGGGTACCCTGCAAGGTTTCGTGACAACCGAACCCTGCTTGATACTACAATGTCGTTATCCCTGCCGCCTTCTGCATACCAGATCCCGGAATTTACATGCTCCCGGAGATCAATCATCCTTTTCCTCCACCGACCGTTCGAGGGCTCGTATCCGGTCCCGTATTCCGGCCGCTTCTTCATATGCTTCCCTCTCGACCGCTTCCTTCAGCTGTTTCTTGAGCTGTTCCCGATCGAAAAGAATAGTTTTATAGGTGGCGAGCTTTCGCGGATATTTTCCCCGGTGCTGGGTAAAACCCGTCATATTCTTGAGCATAGAGGCAATATCCGTCTGGAATGCCTCGAAACAATCGGGACAACCCAGCAGACCATCGTCACGAAACTGCTCGATGGTTTTCCCGCAGGAAGGGCAGACAGCCGAATCAGTTTCCCCTTCCTCGTCCACATCTACCAAACCGGTCAAAAGGCTGGAGAGGGAGAGTTCGACCCGGTTGTCATCGGTAGATATGCCCTTTTCTTTGGCACAGGCCGAGCAGAGATGAAGTTCCATAACCTCATTCCCCATGATCTGTTGGATATGTATTATTGCTTCTTCGTTTCCGCATATATCACATAGCATTATTCTTTCCCTTCACTATTTATGGTACGCAATTCCGGAGAATCTGTCGATAGAAGTCTGCTTATTGTTTTCTGAAAATATCCACTGGTGCAATTCGCCCGGCTCTTCGGGCAGGCAGGTATGAAGTCAAAGTGGAAAGAAAAACTGTCGCACCACCAATTATCAGAGGTTCCCACATAGTAATTGATATCGGAATACGTTCAAGATAATAGACAGTACTGATAAAGTCAACATCGCTGTGAATTGATATCCCGAACGGTCGCATCAGAACACTCAGGCCGGCAGCTCCGGCGTTGAGAAAGATTTCAACGGCAGCAAAAATTTCGTTGATATTAACGGAGACGAGCATGCCGCCGGCAATCCCTAAGATTGAGCCGACCAGCCCGATTCCGAAGCCGGCTGCGGTGAAAGCGAATACCAAATCCCCGGGAGAGGTCCCAAAACTCTTCATCACGCCGATTTCCTGGCGCTTATCCAATACCAGCATAACCATGGAGGAAGAGATATTCACAACCGCCACCAGGATGATGATTATCATGATAAAGGCAAGAAGCGAACGGGTTGTCTGAAAGGACTTGTACTGGGCCTTTTCTATATCATACCAGCTGAGAGTCCACCAATCACTCCCGGTAAGCTGTCTTACCATCCCCGAGACGCGCTCGAGCTCCTCGAAGGGTTTATCCATTTTTATCCCGATATATTGAGTAGAGGTGGAGGGGTCGAGGATAGCCATCCCGGTTTCGTGGGGAAGAAAGACCCAAAGAGCATCGAGTTCCCGGTAGCCTGTTGATACAATTCCCTCGACGTTCAACCGGGTTATACGGGGTACCATACGCCCCCCCGGCATCATTTTTACCGTCAGCAGAAGATATTCATCACCCGGGCCAAGCCTCAGATCCTCGGCAACCCCCTCACCGATGACAGCAGAATTCTTTGACTCCAGATTGAACCGCCCCTCGACAACCTCCAGATACTCACGAAACCCCTCATCTTCGCGGTAAATGTCCGGCGGAACCGATCGGACGGTAACTCCGCTCGAACCGGATGAATAACGGGCAATACCCAGGCCCCGCCGTTCGATAGCTGCAGCCTGTACCGGTTCCAGCCGGGACACCGCTTCGCGGGTTCTTTCATATCCTTCGATTCCCTGAGGGGTAAGGCTCCTGAGCTGCAGATGATAGGTTCCGACCTCGAGATAGCGATTTGTGATCCCCTGTATCATTCCGTCTGCAACCGAGGAAACTACAAACAGAGGGACAAGGCTGAAAGCAATGCCCAGGATTCCCCACCGAACCTGCCGGCCGAGATAGGAACCGCTCCGCTGATGAAAGATAAGCCGGAAACTGTACCAGAGGGAAACACCGATGTTCATGCTTCGTGCAGCCGTCCATGTTCAAGGACAAAGCTTTTGTCTCCGCGGGATGCTATTGCCGTATCATGGGTAACCAGAATCATGGCTGCCCCGTGTTTTTTCACAATGGAGAACAACATGCCTTCCACCATCCTCGAATTGTGCTCATCAAGATTGCCGGTCGGTTCATCTGCCAGGATTATCCTCGGGTTATTTATCAGAGCCCGGGCCACGGCAACCCGTTGTCTTTCCCCGCCGGAAAGCTGGATAGGATAGTGATCGGCTCTCTCGAGCAGTCCGACTTCTTCCAGCAGACTGTCACTCTGGCACTCGGCTTCTGCGCGCTCCATTCCTCGGATACGCGCCGGAAGATAAAGATTCTCCCTGGCGGTAAAATCCTTGAGTAGATAGTGGAATTGAAAAACAAAGCCGACAACATCCCTCCGAAAAGCCGTGAGTTCATATTCACTCAAGGTATCGATTCGCTGTCCATCGACCTCCAGCTCTCCGGAATCGCTGTGATCGAGCCCGCCGATAATGTGAAGGAGGGTGCTCTTTCCGCTTCCACTCTCTCCCATGATGGAGGCGCAGGTACTGCTTTCCAATTCAAAATCAAGATCCTCGAGAACCCGCAGGTTCTCTGCAGAGGTTCGATACTGTTTGTTCAAACCGGAAACCCGGATCAAGGTATCAGCCATAAATTTCACTCATAACGCATAACATCCTTCGGATGGATTACCGCAACTGCCCGCGAAGCGGCAAAAGCGGCAAGTACCGAGGCCGCAACAGCTGCTAGAAAAATTCCAGCGACTTCCCCCGGAAGCAGCCGGATCGGGACATCCGTTAAATAAAAGTATTGAGGGGAAAAAATAGTAAAAATCTCCTGTTCCGTGCCGTCCATAAGCGGCCCTGACAGGATTACCAGTACCCGCTGAAAGCTGTTTACAAGCCCTTCCGCAAAGCGGAACAGGGCATTCACATTAATACTTACCAGAAAACCGAGTATAACTCCCAGAAGCCCTCCACCGAGACCGATCATCAGGCCCTCCGCTACAAAGATCGAGCGGATCGTCAGAGGAGGCGCGCCGAAGGTTTTCAGTGCCCCAATTTCTTCGGTGCGTTCAATAACCGAGCGCTTCAATGAATGATAACTGTTTACTCCCACGACCAAGAAGATCAGTCCCAGCAGTACAGTCATCAACAGTTTTTCCATTCTGAGTGCGCTGAAGAAAGCCTGATTGAACGAGCGCCAGCTCTCGACCTTTGCAGCGGGAAGCAGCGTCCGGATCCTTTCTGCAACTCGCGAGTCCTGGAATCTATTTTTCAACTTGACTCCGTAGATTACCGATTCCGAATCGATTCCTTCGGCCTGCACCGCCTCGAGCGGCATGAACGCCCAGCCGAGGTCGAAATCATAGTATCCACTCCGAAAGATTCCTCCGACGGTGAGTTTTCGTTGTTCTCCCTGTGGTTGCGTTTTATTCATCCCGGAAAGAAAAAAGATCGAAACCTGATCACCTACCACGAGATTCAGATTCTGCGAAAGTTCAGCCCCAATGAGTACCGGCGGGGGGCCTTCTCCGGGAGTATACGAATCAAAATAGCTGCCCGCTTTCAGTTCGAGGTGCTCGCTAAACCCGGAATCTCGTTGAAACGCAGATTTCGGAACAGCCCGGATCAAGCAGCCACGAGGCTGAGAGACCTCATTCGATACCATGGCCTGGAGTTCTATAAAGGGCACGACTGCTTCGACGCCTTCCACATCCTCAGTAAGTTCTATGAGTTTCGATTCCGAGAGCGTGGTAGGGTTGTGCAGTTGCAGATGATAGGAGCTTATCTCGAGTATATCCCCGATAAAACCCTGTTGAAATCCATTCATGACTGCAAGCACAGATATAAGAGCCATCACACCTACGGCAATTCCACCGGTCGACACGATGGTCGAGGCATATCCCTTTTCTTTACGACGGGTTTTGAAATACCTCGCTGCTACCAGGATTATCCAGGACCCCTTCATTCCCGGCCTTCCCTATCCGTACCGAAATAATCTGTTCTTACAACGGCGCCGTTCCGGATAATTTCCACCTTTTCCTTTTGCTCGTTTTGATAGGTTACAATCAGAGAGAGATTCCCCTCACGGTACAGGCGTTCCACAACCCGGCCGGCATCTGCATACTCCCGTTCTTTTACAAGACGGCCGTTTCTGTAATAAGCATCATAGCTCTTTTCCGCATCATCATTATATCTATAGACATATCGTTCGCGTAATCCCGGTGTCCGCACCCGTTTTTCGGTCAACAGAGCTTTATCTTGCCCATCATAGGCACTCACCACCTCTTTTACCAAAATGCCCTCTTCGTACAACCGGTTCAGAACCTCTTCTCCGGATTTATTGTAACGTATTTCCCGGCGGTGCGGGTAGGATTCGCTGTCGGCTTTGAAGGGCGGCCCTGCGTCCCCTTCCGGATACACAAGGATTTCTTCTATGAGCGACCTTCCCCGATAATGTTGAAAAGAGAGCTCGGAAAGCCGGCCCCCTCGATAGGTTCTGCGTTCCACCGGTAAACCGCCGGGAGAGTAGCGGTATTCATACTCCGCTTCGCCCCGCCGGTGATATTCGGAAATTTGTCCTGCCGAACCAAAGCGATAGGATGAAACCCTTTCGGGAACAGGAGACGGTTTATCGGGTTCCGAACGAGCGGTGCGGATCAACCGGCCCTCGGTGGTTGTTAAAAAGTTGTCGACGTATTGCAGCTGCTCCCCTTTGGAATAGGACTCGATCTTCTCGAGCCTTCCCTCTACATAGCGGTACCGCAAAAGTTCCTCGAAGGTTTCCTCTCGATACAATGATACCGAATCGATTCGCCCGTCGGAACGGAACTCAGTTATACGCCGCTGGTTATCCTGTACGACTGTTTCAGAAACCAATCTGCCGGCGGTACGGATCCTTAGTGTCCGCTTGATCTCTTCCCCTTTTTCCAGAAGACGGGTCTCTTCCTCACGCGGATCATCGGAAACAGCGAGAACATAATCATATTCTCCGCGGTTTTCCGGCGGAATTTCCTGAATTCTGCTTCCCACACTGTTGGATTGATAGTAGCGGATCGTCTGGGATTCGAGCGGTAGAAGGACGGCAAGAAACATCAGGGAGAAAATCGTCGAAAAAAGCGGTAAACCCGCCGGTCTCATCTCAAGAGCCTCCGAGCAGCTCGCTGATGTAAGCTTCTTTGCGAAACGGTTGAATCGAAGAATACTCCTCGCCGATGCCGAGAAACGAAACGGGAATTCCAAGACGGTCGGACAGGGTAACTGCGAGCCCTCCCTTCGCGGTAGAATCATATTTGGCCAGAATTACTGAATCGATCCCCACCGCATCTCTAAAAGTCTCAGCCTGTTGTATCCCGTTTTGTCCCGTTGTAGCGTCGAGCACCAACAGCTTGCGGTAGGTTCCGCCGTTCATTCTGCTCTCGACCACCTTGTTTATCTTCTCAAGTTCCCGCACGAGATTTTTTCTGGTATGCATTCTGCCGGCGGTATCGGAAATTACAACCGATTGTCCCCGGCTTCGAGCACTCTCGATACCATCATAGATTACCGCTGCCGGATCTGAGCCCTGATTTTGCCGTACCACCCGAAGGCCGAGCCGGTCCCCATGCAGGACAAGTTGTTCTATTGCTGCGGCCCGGTAGGTATCTCCGGCAATCAGAACCGGTTCCCCGGTTCCGGCGTGCTCTCGAAAATAGTCGGCCAGCTTGGCTATACTCGTGGTTTTGCCGACCCCGTTTACACCGAGGATCAAATAGAAGGTAAAATCATCCGGGTCCGGCATTTCCCGGGTTTGCAGGATTATATTATCGAGAATTTCTCCCAATACTTCCAGAAGGTCTTCCTGTTGTTCGATCTTATTTGCACGACTCTCTTCTTTTAGCCGTTCTACCAGCCTTACAGCAGTCGCCGGCCCGATATCCGCCTCGATAAGCAGATCTTCGATTTCCTCGAACCAGGACTGGTCGAGATTCTTTTTTGTAAACAGGCGCCGCAGACCGGCACCGAGCCCCTTTTTCATTCCGGATGTCCCCTTGATTCAGCGATAGGATTCTGAAGTTTCGATATAATGAAATAAATCGACGATAGTCCGGGCAAAGAGAGAAACATTGACGAATATGCTTCCCCAATACGCGTAGTAGTATACTGTTGCGCCGCTCCTTCTTTTGTCAAGTTCGTTGATGTCTCCTGCCGTTTCAGCTTGAATGTATCCGATATACTCATTCTGATAGAGTCCGTAGAGACCGATCGATACCGGCAAACTGATTAGAAAAGCACCGAAAGAACGATAAAAACTGTCCTTCTGAGCCCTGATCAGGTCTTCCTCGTCTATCACATCGGGAACAAGCCGGATGTCGAAGGAATTATCTTCCATCGACGGACTCTTAAGCTGGTCCCCGAAAAACCTTTGCTGGGTTTTGTAGCCTTCCTTCTGAATCTGAAGCCTTCCTGAACCCACATCAATTCTTTGAAAAAGCGGAGTCGTACCCAGCCTCATCCCGTCGAGATACACCTCCGCATTGGAAGGCGTGCTGGTTACAGCAATCTGTTCTCTGGTAACCGGATCCAGCTCGACCTCGACTTGGTTTGTCGCATCAGCTGTCACCTTTTCCCTGATCGAACGGCTGGTATATCCCTCCATTCGTACCGTTACCTGGTGTTCGCCGGGTCTGAGAAACCGAACCAGGCTTTCTCCTCTTCCGGAAAACGAACCATCTACATAGATTTGCGATCCCGGGGGACTCGCTGCTACTTGAAGGTTTCCCCACTTCCCTCCCATGAGTTTTGAGGCGGCCTCTTCGAGAGCCCGGTCGATCAATTCACCGAACTGCTCCCGGGGAGCTACATCACGCAGAAGCAGGGCTTTTCGGTCCAGCAATTTATTGTAACCGAAAATTTCTACAAAAAAATAGGTATCCAGCTGTTCCACACTTCCCCAAAAGACGTAGTCGAGGTCTTGCCTGCGACAGGTCAGTTCCGGATTCTGAACAGGATCAAATAGCAGGTCCGTGTCTCCAGCCTGCACTACCGTTATCTCCTTAGAAGGCAGCACCGGTATCTCTGCAATTCGCATAGCCTGATAGAAATCCACCGCCTGTTTTGCTTTTTTGATTTTCGGGGGATACTCGGAGGGGCTCCACGGATACGATTTGTCCGGGCCTTCGGTGAAAAGGGTATCGTCCCGCTCTGTAATTATTTGATCGAGTTTGAGCCTCCGCTTACGCACCAGTTCATCGCGAATCCGACGGCGATAGGCGGTTTTCTCCTCATCACCGAGCCGGTGTATATGAAAATCTGAAATCGCCTCATACAGCAGGAGCGGCAGAGTTGTTGAAGCATGGTGGTTTTCTTTTTTGAGATTTGCTCCGGAGAATTCCGCTACTCCCACCCGCCACTCGGTTTTGTTGTCTTCCGGAAGCGGATAAGGTGGTTCGGCTGCTGTAAGAAGAGCCGCGGGTATTGTTACTAATCCGGCAAACAGCATAAGAAGTATCAAAAATTTGCTGCATCGGTTTCGCTCGGTCATTTCTTCGGTGCACTCACGCCTCGAGTGCTTTTCTCGTCGCCGAGATCAATCGTTCGGGACGAAAGGGTTTGACTACAAAATCTCGGGCGCCAAGTTGGATGGCCTTGATAATCATGCTCTGTTCCCCGAGAGCCGAACACATTACCACACTCGCCTGGGGATCCAGACGAAGGATCCGTTGCATTGCCTCAATCCCGTTCATAACCGGCATACTGATATCGAGGAGGACCGCATCGGGTTTCAACCGCTGATAAAGGCGCACCCCCTCGGCCCCGTTCTCGGCCTCTCCGATAATCCGAAAACCGGCCTCTACCAAAGAGTCCCGGATTACCTGCCGCATAAAGGCAAGGTCGTCTACTATCAGTATGCCCGCTTCCATTAACTCGCTTCCGCCCATGTAAAACGAAGATATTCTTCAATAAACCCATCCAGATCCCCGTCCATAACCGCCTGAATATTACCGGTTTCCCGCTTTGTCCGATGGTCCTTTACCATTGTATAGGGGTGGAATACGTAGGACCGAATCTGATTCCCCCAGGCAATATCCTTTTTTTCCTGAGCATGTTTTGCTCGTTCTTTTTCCTGGGCTTTCTGATAGAACTCAAAGAGCCGCGACCGAAGAACTTTCATCGCCGTTGCCTTGTTCTTGTGTTGGCTTCTTTCGGATTGACACTGTACCACCAAACCGCTGGGAAAATGGGTTATTCGTACCGCCGAGTCCGTTTTGTTGACATGCTGACCACCGGCACCCTGGGCCCTGTAGGTATCCACCCGGATATCATCCGCTTTTATATCTACATCAATAGCATCATCTATAACCGGAGATACATAAACAGATGCAAAAGAGGTGTGCCTTCTGCTCGATGAATCGAATGGAGAAATCCTGACCAAACGGTGGATACCGCTTTCGGCTTTGAGATAGCCGTAAGCGTAATCCCCGTCCACCTGCAGGGTAACAGATTTCAACCCTCCCTCAGCCTCGGTCATATCGATAATCTGCATTCGGTATCCGTGGCGTTCGATCCAGCGGGAGTACATTCGGTAGAGCATCTGAGCCCAGTCGCACGCCTCTGTTCCACCGGCGCCGGCATGGACGGTTAGAAAGGCTGCGTTCACATCATATTTGCCGCTGAGAAGCTCAAAAAGCCTTAAGCGTTCGTATTCGGCCTTGAGCTCTTCCAGCTGTGAGGAAATTTCCCCTTCGAAGGATTCGTCCCCCTCGCTCATAGCGAGTTCATGTAAATCAGCAAGATCCTTGCCCCTGGCAACCAGATCTTCCCACGGTTCGAGACGGTTTTGCAGGAATTTAAGTCTCGAAAGGGTTTTCTCAGCCTTCTCTCGATCATTCCAGAAATCGGGATTTGAAGTCTTTGTTTCCAGTTCCTGTATTTCACTCCTGATCATATCAGGGTCAAAGATGCCTCCAGGTTTCGAGAATGGACTGATACAGGTCATATACGGGTTGCTTAAGATCGGTAATCATCCGGACCTCCTAATATTTTCCGTCAGGATTTGAGCAGGGTTCTTGCCCACTTGTTTTTTTTCAATTCAGTGATAACCAGTGTATTTTCAACCGGATATTGATAAAAACGAATGATATCGTAGAAATCGGTTGCCTTGTCAAGATCGCGCTTTAGCCGCAACAGGCTCTTTTCTCCTATCCGGGCTGATTCAAATACGTTCGCCAGTACCGGTTTGAAATGATACTGCAGAAGAATATGGGCAACCTCCTTCCGCGTATCTTCTCCGGATAGATCACAGGCAACGGATACAAACATACCGCTAGTGTACCGAGTCGGGCTGTGGCTTGTCAAACAGAAACGAAAATACTACTGTTTCTTTTGGAAGGGGTCGCCGATTATGATAATGATGGGTTTTCGAAAAATTGCTTTTCCTGCTCTCCTTTCTCTTCTCCTTTTAAGCGGCGGAATCTTCGCACCGCATGCGGCCGCTCAAATGCAGGACCAGGTCTTTGCCCCCTTTGTCTCCCGGCTCAGGGCTGTTCCGGTCGATTCGAGCATCAAGATTACCTGGAAAGATTCGAGAGACATCAGCAGCGGTGAATACCTGGTCTATCGACACAGCAAACAGATTACAAACAAGAACTTTGAGGAAGCAAGCCTTCTCGCCGTGATAGAACCGGGAGAAGAACTGTATGTCGATAAGCCGCTGGACGAGAGCTCTTACTTTTACCTGGTCCTGGCACGTTCAGCCTCCGGACGACTCTTTAAACTCTTTATCCCCTACCGTAACACAACCGTCGACGGGGTAGCCGCGAGTTTACCGAAATCTGAAGCGGAACTCGCCGCAAAGATCAGCGATATATCCGCCGCAAAACAGGGTGAAGAGGTGCAAATCTCTTTTACTACATCTGCGGACGATCGGCAGCTTGTTCTTTACAGAAGCGAATCTCCCATTACCTCGAGCCGCGATCTGCTGAGTGCGGTGCTTATACGGCGTTTTTCCAGTTCCAGAAACACAATAACCGATTTCCCCATTCCCGGGGTTCCCTACTACTATGCAGTCCTCGATGCCAAGCTCGTTCAAAGAGGGATTACCGAGATAGATTCCGGCCGGAACGCTACAATCCGGGGTGTCCGTATTCCGCTTTCCACCGACCGTGTCGGCCTGCCGGAATACGAAAATATGCGGCCGATCCCTCTGCCCCAGATTCAGCTGACGCGAGAACTCGAAAGCGGCAGCCGGCTCGAAGACGGCCGGAGCATTCTGCCGTTGAACAAACAGGAGCTCGACCCGGAAACCGCCAAGGCTGTAGCCCGGGTGCTCGAAACGATCTCTCTGAAAAAGCCGAGGGCCCCCGAACCGGTACTCCTTCCCGAAGACCGGGGCGAAAGCCCTGCAGGGGATGCATATACTCTTCAGCGGATTCTAAAAAGCTCCTTTGAGAAGCGGGACTGGGAATCGGTAAAGGATTCCCTCTATACCTTTTTGAGCCTGAACAGACAAACGAAGATCGAGGCCCGCGCTCGTTTTTATCTGGGTCAGGCACTCTTTTTCCTCGGGGAATACCGTCCGGCAGCTATGGAACTTCTACTCGCACGAAAAAACTACTATGTGGAAACTGAACAATGGCTTGATGCCGTTATCAGAGCCCTGTCCGAAGAGGCTTCTTCCCGCCGAGAATCATAAACATCTACCGGCCAACAGGTATTCAGCCGTCCAGACGAATACTGATCCTGGTTTCCCACGAATCACCAGCCTCGATTTCAAGAGGAAACTGTAAAAGAAACGACGTGGCCTGGTAAATCCGTTCCAACTCGTCCATTGAACGGGACACCGAAAAGATAGGAGCTCCGGTCAGCAGAAATTCTTTTGAACTATGGACCGATATAATTACATCGTTGGTAAAATCATGCAGCGAGAATTCACTGATTCCATCCTTTTCAAAGGTGTCGTTACCGAGCTCTCTTTTTTTTCTGTCCACCATCTCGAAAATTCGATGGCTTTCAGGAGCGGCAGAGGCAGCCGAAAGATTAATCTCCGGGGCAAACACTATGTGCCCATGCTCGGCTCCCTCATTGGTCAAGCGGTAATAGACATGGACGGATGATCGGTTGAAGATATACGTCTTGTATAAAGTGAGGTGAACAGACGTTTCATTGCCGACGGATTCGTTTAGTTCGTATTTGAGATTTATTTCCTTATGTTCCCGTTTGAAATTTTCTATCTCATACAAGGATTCTGCTGCCGGCACTATTTCATGGAGCTGCGCTTTTTGCAGAGCATCGGAATCAACCGGTTCTTTCAGAAAATGATCAATAAAGGATTTTCTGGGGTAGTCGTCGTAGCCTTCCCGACGGGCAACACCATCATGATAGTTTTCCTCTCGGCGGGTGAGTGAATCTAAATAGTTCCAGCTTACCGGCAGATAATCCAGCTCGAAAAGCATTCCCCCGCGCAGATGAATGTAAGCGTTTATTTCGTGCCCCTGGTAGAGAAATTCCTTGATACCATCCAAATCGAAGTCAGTGGTAATAACAGAAGGGATAAAAATGCCCTTTTCCCGGGTTATCTTTTCGGATTCTATCAGAGCCCGGTAGGTCTCTTTCCGCAGACGGTTATGATAGATTCCGCCTTGCTTTCCATGCCAGTAAGCATTGTGGGCCTGCCCCTTCCAGAGTTCCTCCCGGGCTGACTTCTTTCTTGACTTGTCGCCCCGAATCTGGTTTACCAGAATATTTGTGTATACCATTTTCGAATAAAGAAAATTACTGTCAGGATACTTTGTAATGAATTGTTTGAAAAACCCGCCTGTTATGTAGGCCTGCGCTTTTTCGGGATTCGAAATCTCTCGACGAACTTCAAGAAACTCTTTTTTACGAGGTGGGTCGAGTGCCCAGTGCATCAATTCTTCGTTGGAGGTACAGGGGAAATAGCATTTCTTTGCCGGATAGTGGCGGCGCAGGTATCGTCCGGGATGGATTATCTGAAACCGTTCGGGCTGTTCGGATATTCGAGTAAAAAACCGTTCGAACCATTTTTTCGTATAAAAATACTCATAGGAATCATCATTTTTGCCGAAGTGCTCTCCATCCCGAATGAGCGTAATCACGGCATCCGGAATATGCGAGGCAGTCAGGTACAACTGTTCGAGAAACGCCTCGGGATCCATTTCGGTCATCTTATTTCGGAAAGAAGATACCGGAAACACTATGACACACTTGCCTTGATCTTCAGTTATCACCGGCCTGAGCAAATCTTCTCCGCTGAGCCCGGCTCGACGAAAATGGAATTCATCGAGGAAAGTGTATTCGATCCCGCTGTTGCGCAGTGTAAGCGCCAACGAAGGTTCCCAAACTCCTTTGGTTATCCAGCTTCCGCGGGGTCTTTTCCCGAAGTGTTTTCTGATAAATGTGGTCAGTGCTTCTATCTGTCCTATACGATCGCTGACGGGTATGACCGGAAAAATAGGATTGTAATACCCGCCTCCGAGCAATTCTATTTGCTTTCTATTGATCATTTCGTTCATGAGAATGACCAGTTCAGGATGCTGCTTTTCAAACCACTCGAGCAGATTCCCCGTGTAGTGCAGTACTACAGGTATATCGGGGAAACCGTACAGTTCGGAGAGATAGGGTTTAAACGCCTGCTGGTAGGCACTCTCGAGCTGATACTCGAAACTGCCCACCGGCTGACTGTTATGGGTGCCTAAAATGATGCGAACCGGTTTTGACATTCCCTACTCTATGATTTTGCTTCTACGACGGCCTTTTCCTCGACCGGTACCAGAGGGATGATACATTTAGCCGGACATGCTTCGGCTGCTTCCTTTCGGCTTCCGGTCTTGGAGAAGTCGATGCGGGCCAGATTATTTTCGACGGTAAAGCCCCCCTCCGGCGATTTCTTCTCACATATTTTACACCCTATGCAGCCAACTTTACAGTATTTTCTTGTAACGGCCGCCTTGTCCGTGGAATTACAGGCAACGATATAATCTGCTGAATAGGGGATCATTTTCATTACCCCCGTAGGGCATATATCCACACATTTTCGGCAGGATATACAGAGATCCCGGTCTACGGTCACCAGACCCTCATCGTCATAGTAGATAGCGTCGGTCGGACATACCTTCATGCAGCTGCCCAGCCCCAGACATCCGAATTTACAGACCTTGTTTCCCTCATAGAAGATGTGCAGTGCATTGCAGTCCTCAATACCCTCGTAGTCAAAGGCATATGCGCTTGTTGCGGCATTTCCCCGGCAATGGACCTGGGCTACCATCTTTTCCGATGTGGTATCGACTGTTTTCCCCATGATATCCGCGATCGTCTTGAGAGCATCCGCCCCCCCGGGTCCGCACAGGTCCAGCGGAGCATCTTCTTTTACAATCGCTTCGGCATAGGATGCGCAGCCGGCATAACCGCAGGCACCGCAATTCAGTCCAGGAAGAGCCTCCTCGACCTCGGCTACCCGTTCATCTTTTTTTACCGCCAGAATCCGCGAAGCTATCGCCAGCCCCAGGCCGAGCACGCCCCCCAGGGCTGCAACCGAAATAAATGCATAGAGTACCGTGGTTCCCATCTTCGTCCCCTAACCTACGAGATTATTCAAAAGTGCTTTGTCGAAGGCCATAAAGGCCAGAGCCATGAGGCCGCCGGTAATAAAGGCAATCGGCGTACCCCGCAGCGGTTTTGGAACCCATTCCCGGTCCATCCGCTCCCTGATCGTCGACATCAGGACAATAGCCAGAAGGAAACCAAGTCCGGCGGCTATTCCGGCAACAAAGCTCTCGAGGGCACTGTACTCACTGCGGACGGCAATGAGTGCGATACCGAGGACCGCACAGTTCGTTGTTATCAGCGGCAGATAGATGCCAAGAGATTTGTACAGAGGGGGAGATGTCTTCTGTATAACCATTTCCACCAGCTGAACCAGGGTAGCAATAACCAGGATGAAGGTAATTGTCTGCAGAAAAGTGATGTCCAAAGGAGCGAGAATAAAGTTGTAGATTGCCCAGGTGGTAAGGGCGGCAATCGACATAACAAAGGTAACGGCAAATCCCATACCGATCGCCGAATCAACATTCTTCGAGACTCCGATAAAGGGACAGAGGCCGAGAAATTGACTGAGAATGAAATTGTTTACGAACACAAACATGATAATGATGCCGATATATGTCATGCCCGGACCCCCTTTCTGCGCATTTCCAGCCAGTTGAAAAAGGCTTTCAGATATCCCATCACCAGCAGAGCGCCTGCCGCCAAGGCAAGAACCATCACCGGCGCATCCACGAGACCGGGTATCCGGATGACCCCGTCGAAGCTGCCCATGGGAAAGATGGTTATGGTACCGGCCCCGAAGACCTCACGGACCAGCGCGATAAGCACCAGGCCCAGCGTGAATCCGATCCCCATTCCCAGGGCATCCAGTATGGACCGACCGATATTATTTCTGTTCGCAAAGGCCTCCGCCCTCCCGAGAATGGCGCAATTGACAACGATCAATTTGACGAAAACGCCGAGACTGTCCGAAAGAGTCGGGAGATAGGCCTGAAGAACAAGATCTACAATCGTTACGAAGGAGGCGATTATCACGATATATGAGGGAATACGCACCTTCTCCGGAATAAAGTTCTTTAAAAGGGAGACAAAAATATTCGAGCCCAACAGTACAAAGATTACTCCGGCCCCCATTCCCAGGGCATTTACGACCTGATTCGACACGGCCAATGCCGGACACAGTCCGAGTAAAATTACGAATATCGGGTTTTCCTTGAACAGGCCTTTCGAGAAATCCTGAAACGCCGTCATGGCAGCTGCTCCTTCACATACTCCGACCCCTCGGATAGGGCGGTTCCAATTCCCCGAAAGGTAATGGTCGCGCCGGTTACCGCATCGGCCTCCTCCCGGGACAGATCGTCTTTACGGAAAGGTACCGGAGTATCAACACCGGTACCGATATACTTCTCCATGTACTCGGGATTCTCGGCCTTCTTCCCCAAACCAGGTGTCTCTTCGTTCTCCATGAGAACAACCGACTCCACCCTCCCATTGGGAGAAAAGGCGGCAAGCAGTTTCATTTCTCCGCCGTATCCGATACTCAGCAGGTCCAGTATGTAGGCATGCGGTTCGCCCTTTTCATCCGAAACGGGATAAAACCCCTGCACAACCGGATGCTGTTCGACAACCTGTTTGTCACCGATGGTCCCGGATTCAACAAGCGAAGAGAGGGCTTCCTGGAGTTCCCGAGCCTTGCGTTCCTTGATCACCGGCGCGGTAACCGAGTTTACCGCGCCGAGAGCCAGGGCCGCCGCAGCGGCAATGACGGCGAGCCTGAGGGCGATTCCTGCGATACCGAGCTTCATGATGCCGCCTCCTTCCCCTTCTGTTCGAGGGTCCCGAACCGTACCGGCTTGACCGCCCGGTTGATCATCGGAACAAAGACATTCATCACAATAATGGCAAGAGAAACGCCTTCCGGGAAGGAACCGAAAAACCGTATCATAAATGTCAGAAAACCGGCGCCCAATCCGAAGATAATCATCCCCTTCGGCGTCAGGGGGCTGGTCACCATATCGGTAGCCATAAAAAGAACGCCGAGCATCAAACCGCCCGAGAGCAGATGAAACAGAACATCACCGCTGAACAGACCCAGCCCGAAACGGGTTCCACCGAATACCCACACCAGCAGAGCGAAGCTCCCGAAGTAAGTCAGCGGTATCTCCCAGGTAATGACCTTGCGGAGAAAAAGATATGCCGCTCCGATAATCAGGAGCAGGGCGGAAACCTCTCCAATACAGCCTGGGACCCTGCCGAAAAAGAGATCAGCATAAGAGACATCCAACGGCATGAGTCCGTCCCTGGAAATAAACTCCAGGGGCCCGCTCACCGTTCCGCTGAAATCAAAGAGTCCGGACTGCACCGCGCCGAGCACGGTTGGACCGGTAACCGAATCGACTCCCTGGGCCGACCAGGCCATGGGAAGTTTCCATCTGGTCATTGCTCCGGTCCAGGAGAAAAAGACAAAAACCCGGCCTGCAAGCGCAGGGTTCATCCAATTCGAGCCGAGGCCTCCGAAAGACCACTTGACCACGGCGATTGCAAAGGCCGAAGCAACAATCGGGATATAAAGGGGAACCGAAGGGGGCATATTGAACCCGATCAACAATCCGGTCAAAAAGGCACTGCCGTCGGTAACGGTGGACGGTTTCGTCCCAAGAGTGAGCAGCCACTCAACGCCCACCGCAGAGACAATACTGAGGACCAATGTCAACAGGGCGGGAATACCAAAGATATAGACACCCCAGACCGCCGCAGGAATCAGGGCAATAATGACATCGATCATGATTCGTGTCGTTTTACTGCGGTCATGTATCTGTGGAGAACTGGATACTATCAGATTCTGCGCTGCCGGTTTTTGCGCCGTTTTTTCAGCTGTTTCCGTGGTACTCATGATGCTTCCTTCCGACGCCGTGCAAGACGTTTGCCCAGTTTCATCCCCTGTACAAGAGGGATGTGAGCGGGGCAGACAAAACCGCAGCTCCCGCACTCCCTGCAGTCGTTGAGTCCCTCCTCGAGGGCGGCGTCAATATCGTTGTGGTCGACACACTTGTATAACAATGTCGGGCTGAGGCCGACAGGACATACTCGTATACAGCGGCCGCAGCGAATGCATGAGGTCGTCTGCGTTTCCCGGATCTCTTTTGCCGTCAGTGCCAGTAACCCGGAGGTTCCCTTTATTACCGGGGTGGTCTCAGGGTCAAAAACGGTGAAACCCGTCATCGGTCCACCGGCTACGATCTTTACGGTATTCCCGCTGGTTCCTCCGGCCTCTTCGATAAGATGAGAAAAGGGGGTTCCTATGGGGGCAAGGTAATTTCCCGGATTTTCAATACCGTTTCCACTCACGGTAACAACGCGATGAGTAAGGGGCTTTGAAAGCTCAACAGCCTCGTATATTGCATTGAGTGTACCGACATTTGATACCACGGTTCCCACGGCAATGGGCAGGCCGCCGGAGGGAACTTCCCTGCCGGTGATCGCCTGGATGACCATTTTTTCATCACCCTGGGGATAACGGAGTTTGAGAGGTACGACCTCAATAGGAATGGAGGCACCGGCGGCGGCAGCGCTCATTGCCTCTATCGCGTCGGGTTTGTTGTTCTCGATGGCTATATAGACATGATCCGGCCCGAGGATTTCGGCGGCAATTTCAATGCCTTTGACAATTTCACTGCTTTTTTCGAGCATTAAGCGATGATCGGCGGTAAGATAAGGTTCGCATTCAACCCCGTTTGCTATAAAAAACTCAGCCTTCGATCCCTTTGGAATGGAATATTTGACGTGGGTGGGAAAGGTTGCTCCCCCCATTCCGACAATTCCCATAGCCGCTATTCGGTCGATAAGTTCTTTTGCGTCGGTCGAACTCGGGTTCAAGGCAGCCTCTTCCCCTTCGGGAGCAGCAGGTAGTAATTCGACGGCCTGAGTTTTTGCACCGTTCGGGAGATATATCGACCGCATTTCTCCAATCGTCCCTCCGACCGGCGCATGAATGGGGGATGAAACAAAGCCACCGGCCTCCGCCAGAATATCACCAGCGGCTACTTCCGCTTCCTTTTCAACCTTTAGCGTCGGCGGTGCACCAATATGCTGCTGGAGGGGAATTATGAGTTTTTCGGGGAGCCGCAGACTTTGAATTGCTTCGGAACTGGCGAGTTCCTTTCTATCGTGCGGATGAACCCCTCCCTTTGCAAATGTTTTTAATCCTTTCATGCTTCCTGCCGTTTTCTCCTGTATGAATATTGCACTTTCATCAACCTGATTCCCGAAATCTGAATATACTCGAGCATCATCGGGGAAAACATCAGAAGGCAGATCAATAAATCTAAAAAAATCCTTCCCGAACCCACAGATATAGCCCGCAGCTCGACACGAACCAAGCCATCCTGAGCAGTCAGGAGATGAACAATGCTTTCTTCCGATACTTCACGCATAATACCAGCAAACCAGGAATCCGTAAATGCCAGGACGGGAATTTTCATCTCCCGGGTAACCCCGTTTTCAGTTTTATAACCCGGGATATGTACTACGGTTCCTTCTTCCGGAACAGCAAAAGGAATACGGTAAGGAAACCCTTCCTGATATGCACGATGGGCGGTATAGTCTGCTAGATTCGGCAGAAAAACGTTCTTTCCTTTCTCTGTTTCGAGCTTTCTGAACCTTTCCATTTCCTGAAGTCCCTGGGGACTGACCATACTGCGAAATGCAACCGGTTGAGGAAAGGGTTGCGAAAAACTGCCCGCCAAACGTTGAACCCCTCCATGGAGAAGGACGACAAAAAGAACGATTCCCATTACCAACGGAAACCTGACTGCCTGTTTCTGCCGCCGGGCGGAGAATATCGAAACTGGAACGAACCTCCGGTGAACCCAACCGCGGCTTCTCCAGAGCTTCAAAGCTGCGGGAAATACCGCCCCGGCAATCGAGCCTGCAATGGGAATAAGGTACGCGGCAGCGAGCGGCGGCCCGGCGTTTCGCAGGAAAAAGCTCAACGCCGGCAGAAGAGCAGCAACAAGAAACACTGCCGCAAACCTGCGATCCGAATTATCCGACAAGAGAGGGAGGCGGTAGTGAAGAAACTGCTCAAACCGAGTTTGCCGGCTGTAGACCACCAGAGCAACAAGCACATAGCCTCCCAGGTAAACACCCGGCGGAATAGCAGGCAGGAAAAAAACAGCTGCAAACCAGGGAAGAGAAGCAAAAACCAGAGAAAACCGGGCTTTTCCCGACAGGAAGATGAAAACCGCCACCAGGGCAGCCAAAAAAATGAGCTTGCCCCAGCGCAGAAAACCTGCCGAATCCGGAAGCCGCCAACTGTCTTTCATAGGTCCAAGGCTTCGTCTTAAATCGACCCATAAAGAAGAGATTGAACGGTCATGTGGAAGGTAATAGAGACGAAAGTCCTGTTTCTCTATCTGTACATGAAACAAGGAACCGAGATTTCGCAGATATGGATCAAAACGAGGGTCGAAGGATTCGAGACGGCTGCCGAGCTCGGTAAAAGGGATTTCCTTCGTACCGTTGAAACTGCTGATTCTAACGGATTGGCTTTGCTCAGAGATCACCCCCGTCAGACCGATTTCCGCCAGAGCATCCGTTACCCGTTGGTGGGAAAGCTCTTTTTGGACTGCTAGTGGTGTATACCCTTTCCAACCGCTTGCCCCGGTTTCTTCAGCTGAGAAATCGAAAGGTAAGACCACAGAAAGAAGGAGTATAGACAGACTTGCCAGACTCAGCAGAGCGACGCGCATGATCAGAATACACTCACTCAATCCCTCACGACAGATAAACTGCCAGGGCTGTGGCGAAGCCGAGGCCTATGCCTACCAGAACCTCCATAGCGTTGTGCCCATGGACCTCCTTTACCGGCTCCCATTCAATGTTAAAATCTTTCTGCAAACGGCGGCCCAGCTGATTGAGCGATCGTGCCTGAGCCCCGGCTGCTCTCCGAACACCGAGAGAGTCACGTACAATCAAAAGCCCGTAAAACACCATTACGATAAACAGGGGGTGATCAACCCCCAAACCCAATCCGAGAGAGGTTGCTATTCCGGTGACCAATGCAGAGTGACTGCTGGGCATTCCGCCTGTAGTCCAGAAAAGTGTTATGAAAATTTTCTGTGAATATTTATGTTTCCTGGAAAAAAAGAAAATGAGGGTTTTTATGAACTGGGCCGCAAACCAGCTAAAAAAAGCGGAAAGGAAGAACGGGCTTACTATGAGCTGATGGAGCGATGTGCTGTCAACCGTATCCATTATACCGGTTAGTTTCTCTGCAGTTCTCTCCTTTGTCAAGGACAGGATCGGTTTTCCTTGACACTTCAGAAGTGTGTTCCTAGAATCAATAAGGTTTATGAAACAAAGAACAGAGACTGCATAACTGCAGTTCACAGAGATGGGGAAAAAAAACCAACAGCTGCATCTAACTGCCGGAGAGAACGATGCTGGCCGCCGTCTGGACCGGATCCTCCGCCGGTATCTCGACACGCTTCCTCTCAGTGCCGTTTACCGCCTGATACGCAGGGGAGATATTCGGGTCAACGGGAATCGGATCAAGAGCTCCTACCGCCTGCACAGGGGTGACACAATCGGTATCTCTGGACTCCCGCCGCAGGAAGCCGCATCTCTGCAGACTTCAGACAACCAAACGGAGGGGCAACCTTCCCCCTCCCCGTCTCTTTCCGAAGCTGAACAGCTCGACCGGAAAAGGATTCTCTTCGAATCGCCGAATATTATTGCCGTCAACAAACCCCGCGGCATCCCCGTTCATGGAAATGGGGGGCTCGACCGTATGGTAGCCGCCTATCTTTCAAAGGTTCTCGAGGCATCCATCGGTTTCCGCCCAGGACCCCTCCACCGCCTCGACCGGAACACCTCGGGGGTGATCCTTTTTTCCCGCAGTATCGAAGGGGCCCGGCGAGCTAGTGAACTCTTTCGTTCCGGCGGCTTTATTAAGCGGTATATCGGCCTCGCAGAGGGTCGATGCGGGAAACATGAGTTCTGGGAAGACCGTATCGAACGTTCCGGAGAGCGGCGAACCAGCCGGGTACTCCCGGACCACATTGCCGATACGCCGGCGGGAGGCCCTCTTTCAGCTGATGTTCCCTCTGATTCCGGCGGAAAGGGCCGAATAGCCCGAACAAGCGTGCGCACTCTGGTTTCCGGGGAATTTTCCGGAAAAAAATACAGCCTGCTCGAATACACGATTGAAACGGGCTTGACCCACCAGATCAGGGTTCAGAGTTCGGCTCATGCCCTTCCCCTGGCGGAAGACCGAAAGTACGGAGGCAATCCGCTGCCTCATCACAAGGGGTCCCCTGCTGCAGGGGGAAAGACCGGCTATTTTCTTCATGCCCTCAAACTATCGCTTTCGGTGGAGGAACCTGTCCTCGGATTCCGTTCACTAACCGCCCCCATACCGGCTGATTTTCAGAAGATCTTAACTCGTTTATTCAAACTGCGGGATTTGGAGCAGGCTGGATTTCCCTTTTTTTCATAAATCTCATATACTTGTATCGATATGCGTAAATTGATTCACCATGTTATATGGCTAATACGCGGGGTGAAGGTTTTCTCTCTGACCGGACGAAGTGGAACGGGAAAGAGTTTTCGTGCCCGTCTGATTGCAGAAAAATACGGAATACCCCTTATAATCGACGACGGTCTTTTAATTCGGGAGGACCGAATTCTCGCCGGCAAATCAGCCAAAAAGGAATCCGGTTATCTGGAAGCAGTACGCACGGCTCTTTTCGACAAGACCCAGCACCGGGACGAAGTGCGAAAGGCTCTCGAAAGCGAGCGTTTCAAAAGGATTCTGGTCCTCGGCACATCGGAGCGAATGGTAAAAAAGATCACCTCAAGGCTTGGACTGCCGGCCCCTTCAAAGTCCATCGACATCACCGATGTTGCCTCGGAAGACGAGATAAACATTGCCATCAATTCGCGGAATACCGAAGGCAAGCATGTTATCCCCGTACCTTCACTCGAAGTAAGACAGAGATTACCGGCCATCTTCCATGACTCTGTCCGGGTGCTTTTGAATAAACGGTTTTCCCTGGGCAAGAAGCAGCAGTTTTTCGAAAAAAGCGTTGTTAGGCCCAACTACACAAAACGAGGCAAGGTAATTATCTCCGAGGCTGCGCTCGCGCAAATGGCACTTCATTGTGTCGATGAGTACGACAAACGACTCAATATCAAAAAAATCAGTGTGAAGCAGGATCTGGCCGGAGACTACCGAATGGATCTGCATATTCAAGTACCTTTCGGACTACAGTTGTCCGAATCAATGCAGAAACTTCAGCATTACATCGTAGACAGCATCGAGCGGTTTACCGGAATCTATCTTCAGAAGGTAAATGTGGTTATCGGAAATGTTTCCGATAAAAAAAATGAGAAAAAATAGGGGGGAACCCGTATGAAACGTTTCGTGATATTTCTTTTCCTCGTGCTTTCGGTTTCCATCGGAATCGCGGCACAGGAAACGGTGTTTTATGAATCCACCAGTGATCACTATCTGGTCTATTCAGAGATTGGGACCGACCATGCCCGCAGTACGGCCAGGATTCTCGAAGCCTTCTCCCAGGACTACAACGATATTTTTCATTTCGACCGGGGAGAAACCGGCGGGCGTATGACTGTCCGGATATTCGCTACGAAAGAGTCCTACAACGAGTATTTGCAATCCCTCCTCGATGTTACCCGGGAGGATTTCGTCTATCTGCATTACTCCGATCCTGAAAGAAATCAACTGTTGGGATTCCAACGGGATGATGAATCCTTTCAGAAATCTCTTGCCCACTACGGCTTTATTCAGTTTCTGAAGAATCATATCAATAATCCGCCCATCTGGATGCGCGAAGGCTTTGCTTCGTACTTTCGGGGTCTTCGATATTCGAATCAAAACGGCGCCTCGGAATACCTGGAATATCTAGCCTGGCTGCCTTCTTTGAAAAAGATTATTTCCCGTGGTGAAACAATACCTATTAATGAAATGATAACTATGGACAGCGCGGATGCAGCAGCTGAATCAGAACGGTTTTACCCGATGGCATGGGGCCTTGTCGATTTCCTTCTTCACACTGAACAGCCTGATTACCGGCGGGTCCTCTGGGACAGTATATCGAGCCTGCGCAGCAGCGCCGGTGTGAAAGAGAATTCCCTTTTGGTTAAACGGAAAGCCTTCGGCTGGGTCGGTGAAACCGGGCTGAACCTCGCTTTCATAGAGTATATAAAGGGGAAAAAGACCTTTTCAGAACTGGTCCAGACAGGCGTTTCTGCTTACCGTTCAAAAAACTATACCGAGGCGGAAAAGCATTTCGAATCCGCTTTGGATAGGGATTCGAGCCACCATGCCCCTTATTATTATTTGGGTCTCATTCGATATAACAGGGGCGATTATCTGAAGGCCGAATACTTTTACCAAACCGCGCTGCAGCGGGGAGCCGACTCTGCCGTAACCTACTATGCTCTCGGCCTGAATGCACT
This sequence comes from Spirochaetales bacterium, assembly GCA_021736255.1. Lineage (GTDB taxonomy): Bacteria > Spirochaetota > Spirochaetia > JAIPGG01 > JAIPGG01 > JAIPGG01. The sequence continues at coordinate 38,766 of JAIPGG010000003.1, forward strand.
GGCGGACAACCGAAATGATGATGCCCGGGAATATCTCGAAAAGGCAAAAGAGCGGGACCCGGCATATACCGAACGGGTCGACAATCTACTCCAACAGGAGTAGCCAAACAGGAAATCCCGGCTAGCCGGGTGCTCAACCGCGCCCGGGCCGGCGTTTCCTGCCCTTTTTTCCCCGAGCCCCCATACCTATCTTTCTCTGAACGAAGCCTACGGCATATTCTACTTCCCGGTTCGGCGGAAGAGACGGCTTGAGTACATTTTTTGCTTCACGAAAAAGTTGATGGAACAACTCATCACTCCTTCCGTAAACTTCGGCCCGTTCTTCGAGATAATCCCACAGAAGCATTGCGAGCATCTTCCCAGGTCCCATGTTTCCATCCGATTGGATGCGCTCATCGAGAATTTCGAGCCGGCGAAACAATCGATCTGCAAAATCGTCCCTTTGGCTCCCGTTTCCCGAAGCGTGAATCATTTCCGCATACCGGGGGAGAAAGTGCTCGAGCAAGTTGAACGAATCCATGGTGCGGAGAACGGGAGCAGTGTTGCCGGAACGAAGTATCTTGAAGAGCTCTTCAGTGAGTCTGGATGCGGATATATCGGCAAGGAGCGGAGCATCAGAGCGGATCTTTCTGACCACACGTGGTGGAATCTCGAAACCTGTAAGTTCAGCATACTTGACCGCCCGTATCATCCGTACAGGATCTTCGGAAAATATCCGCTTCAAAGGGATAACCGGTCGAATTTTTTTCCGTTTTATATCCCGATACCCGCCGACATAATCGATTACAAGTTCGTCTATCGGACAATAATAGAGGGCGTTGATCGTAAAATCCCGTCTCCGCACATCATCGTCGAGACTGCCGTAGATGGTGTTTTCACTCGTTGAACTCAGAGACCGAAAGGTAGAGACCTCGATTATCTTGTTCTGAAAATATATGTGGGCGAGTTTGAAACGTTTTCCGATTATTCGGGAATTTCTAAAAAGCTTGCGGATTCTGTTGGGCGTAGCATCCGTCGCAATATCGACATCCTTCGGCGCACGACCGGTAAGAAGATCCCGTACCGCTCCGCCGACAATATATGCCCGGTGCCCGTAACGGCGAAGCCGCCGGATTATCTTGATTGCATCATAGTCGATGCTTTCCCGGCCGATCCGGTGCTCATCGCTGGTGTAGATTCGAGCCGCTTTTGAAAACTCGTCCTTTGTTGTTGTTGAATACCGTGTCAGGAGTTTCTCCGGAAACCACTCAGGATTTGACCCTTTTATACATCAAGGAGAAAGCCCACGTCAACCGACATGCCCTTTTCCCCGCAATCCCTGCGGCAGACCTCGATACCTCGGTCTCCGCTGCAATGCGCCGGGCCCAGCCGTTGAACTCCCATCTCCATGAGGAGCCGGTATTCTTCGGCTATTTCTCTGTCTTCCTTGTTCTTGTAATGGAATCCACCGAGTACTGAATCAATCCGGAGCTCAGGAAAGGCGGCGGAACACTCGCGAACAACCTTCACCACCCCCGGATGCGCGCAACCGGTAACCACATTCAGCTGCTGCCTGTCTGCTCTCTCAGATGATACGAGAGCAATAGCCTGTTCCTGTATAGGGCCGCCCTGGTACTCGCCCTCTATCGGACCGATGGTAAAAACCCCGGGAGCTATTTCGGTACGCCCGGAAACAACGCGGAGGTTCCCGCCATACTCTTTTACATCCTGATGAAAGGAATCACGAAACCCGTCACAGATATATACAGGCAGTCCCCGACGTTTTTCGAGCAGCTTCCAAAGCCCTCCCCGGTGGTCCCAATGATCGTGGGAGATTACAACCATTTGTATTTCGTTATAATCGTACCCAAGGCTCCGAAGATTTGACAGCAGCTTATCTCCGTCCTCTCCCGTGTCAAAGAGGACGGTTTTCCCTATCATAGCTGAAAAACCCCAGCCGTAGTGCAGTGTGGTCCCCGTTCCTCGATTGTCATATACTACCTGTACTTTCATCATCGATCACCCTTGGGAGGACATCACCCCTCCATCTTCTTCGAAAGCTCCTCAATAATCTCCATGTACCGTTTTGCTGCGGGAGCCTCGGGCGAGGCCTGAATATATGCCCTTCCCCCGTCACCGGAGACAACCATATTCGGATCGAGCGGGATATTCCCGAGATACGAGACATCCATTTCGGAAGCCGCCTTTTCGCCGCCGCCCTTGCTGAATATATCGACCTCTTCTCCGCAATGGGGACAGATGAAACCGCTCATATTCTCTATCACTCCGAGGACAGGAACATTGAGCTTTTTCGCAAAGTTGATTGTCTTGCGGGAATCGAGTACGGAGACTTCCTGTGGAGTCGTTACAATCACCGCACCGTCGATATCGGGAATAACCTGCCCGACCGTGAGTGGTTCATCCCCGGTTCCCGGCGGAGAGTCGATAACCAGATAATCCAGATCCCCCCAATTCACATCGGCAAGGAACTGTTTGATTACACCGATCTTCAGCGGGCCCCGCCAGATCAATGCATCATCCCGGCCGTAACCGGCCAGTGCAATACTAGCCACTTTGAGATTGGGAAGGACCTCTACCGGATCGATTCTATTTTCTGAACCGGTGAACGTCCTGTCATCTATCCCGAGCATCTTTGGGACATTCGGTCCATGAATATCGACATCCACTATTCCGACCTGTTTATCGTTCATAGCTAGTCCGTAGGCGAGATTCACCGCAACTGTAGATTTTCCGACCCCTCCCTTACCGCTGAGCACCATGATCTTGTGTTTTATATGACTCATAGCCTCTTTGAGCCTTTCGTCCTGCTGTTCGCGTTCTTCGTTCTTCATTATCTCTCTTGCTCCTTCGTATTGATGTTATTAGCCGGCGTATCAGCCCCGACTCTTTCTTCGAATAAGAAGTCTTGTATGGTCTCCCAAACAGAAAGGATGGCGCGACTCACCTCGTCTTCCGCGTATTTTATATAGGGAACTCCCTGTCGAATTGCCTCCCCTACGTTTCTCGAAAAAGGGATCTTTCCCGCCATGTCGAATCCCAGCTTGCCTGCCAGGGCCTCGATCTCTGAGGCCGTTTCCGGATTCAAGTCGTGCTTGTTTATCACTACTCCGGCGCGTATACGAAACTGCTTGATTACCTCGGCCACCCGGTTAAGATCGTGATAGCCGGAGGGAGTAGGTTCGGTTATAACGATAACATAATCGAGTTCGGCAAGGGCGGAAAGTACCGGGCAACCTATTCCCGGCGGTCCATCGACCAGGATCCAGTCTTTATTCTTTTCTACGGCCAGTGATTTCGCCTCGTTTTTTACCTTGGTCACCAGCTTGCCCGAGTTATCCTCGCCGGGAATAAGCCGGGCATGGAGCATGGGTCCATAACTGCTCTCGGACCGGAACCACTGTCCTGCAGTTTTCCGCTGCATGGAAACAGCATTCTCCGGGCACACAAGAGAACAGGTTCGACAGCCCTCGCAGGCATAACTGTCGACTATGGCAACCGATTCCTCGTTCATCGACAAAGCGTCGAAACGGCAGACATCGAGACACTCACGGCAGCCGGTACAGAGAACAGGATCGATCACCGCTTCTTCTCCACCGGCAAAATCCTCGGCAGTTGTTACTTTCGGTTGTAAAAGCAGATGAAGGTCCGATGCGTCCACATCACAATCTGCGAACACCGCATTCTCGGCCAGGGTCGCAAGGGAAGCGGTCAAGACTGTTTTTCCTGTTCCGCCTTTTCCGCTTATTATGCCGACCTGTTTCATGAGATCCCCCCTCGCTGTCCGGGCGCGGCGATGCGTTTGTTTATATCGTGAAAAACATCGAGGAACAGCTTTCTGTACTCGGGAAGGGCCTCGACAACAGGCTCGCCGCGGGAATATGCTCTTGCTACATCCTCAGAATAGGGTAAAGCCCCGATCACATCGATGTTCCTCTGTTCGCACCAGGGACGGACCTGCTGATTTTCTTCCTCTTCCCGATTGATAAAAACACTAAAGGGAACTTCGAGGTCCCGAACAACATCTACGGCAAGTTCCAGATCATGCAGACCGAAGGGGCTGTCCTCGGTGACAAGCAGTGCATAGTCGCTCTTTCGTATTGCAGCAACCATGGAGCATGAGGTGCCCGGAGGGGCATCGAGTATCGATATCTCCTCCGAGTTGATCTCGTCCTTCAATCCCCTGACGATGGGAGGCGCCAGGGCTTCACCTGTATTCAGTCGTCCCTCGGTAAAGGCGAGATTGCCGCTCCTGCCGCGATTGATACGCCCGATAGGTCTGGGTTCTTCGAACAGGGCATCCTCCGGACACGCGATCAGGCAGGCCCCGCAGCTGTGACACATCTTGTCGAAAACCAGCAATTGATCTTTCAACAGGGCAAGTGCCCCATAGGCACAGGTTTTCACGCAGATTCCGCAGGAGGTGCACTTGTCCTCTTTTACCCTGGGAACGAGCATGTTGTGGTCCGTCTGGTCGGTATACTCCGGATTCAAAAAGAGCGCTGAATTCGGTTCCTCCACATCCACGTCGATAAGCCGGACATTCACCGTCTTGTCATCTTTCGCCTGGTCAGCCACCGCCAAGGCAAGACTGGTTGCAATCGTGGTCTTGCCGGTGCCACCTTTTCCACTCGCGATACTTATTGTCATGGAAAAACTCTCAAAGACTGTTGTTTCGGTAGGCTTCGATGAGCTCTCGTACCGTACCACCGTCGTGGGTCTTCATCTCGATACCGGCAGTATTCAGGACATTTTCGGCATTCGGGCCGAACTTATGAGAGATGACTACCTCCGCTCCTTTATCTATGACAAATTGCCCGGCTTTCACTCCCACTCCGCCTGCATCTTCCGTGTTCGGATTGCGAACAAATTCCGTTTCTTCCGTTTCGGTGTTATAGAATACAAAGTACGCGCATCTGCCGAAACGGGGATCAGCCTGTGCATCTATGGATTCTTCCTGGCTGGTGATACAGATAATCATTCATCTTCTCCTTCGCTGCAATTCGTGTGTTGATGATCATGGTGGTCATGGTGCTCGCAGGGGCTGCCGTCTGCTTCGAGGGTCCCCTTTATGAATTCATTGATCACATCCTCGACAGGCCCGCTTACCCCGAGAGCCTGTTTGATCCCGTAATTATTAAGCAGATCCCGGGCCCGTACTCCCATGCCTGAGGCAAGAATCCAATCAGCTCCGAGCTTGTGAAGAAATTCAGGGATTCTGCCCGGTGCATGACCGGGGCTCTCGAAGTATTGCCGAGAGGTGACCGTTCCATCTTCGATGTCCACGATCGTATAGGTACCGCAGCGGCCGAAATGGGCCGCTACGGCGTTGTTTTCGGTGGGAATTGCTATTCTCACTTCGATTCTTCTCCTGATTGTCCGGATTCGAGCTCTCTCAGGCGCTTATTCAGAGCCGCTTGCTCTCTTTCCAGATATTTGGCCTGCTGCCTGAGATATTCGGCTTCATCTTCCGGTGAAGGAGCTGCCTCCGAATAGGGTACTCCCCCGTAAGGAGCTCCATACATGCCGGGCCCGGCATATCCGGGACCAGGCGCGCCCCAGCCGCGTCTCCAAGCGTTTCCACGGCCAAATCCGGCGCCGCCCCAGCCGCGACCCCAGCCGCGGCCCATTCTCGGGGCCGACCAATTCATGAAACCGGGAGCGTCGTAACCGGCACAAAATCCGAGTCCACGACCACTCATAGGTCCGTAACCAACAGGTCCTGTTCTATCTCCTCGTGGCATAATACACCTCCTTAATGGTGATTGTATAGTAGTGTTCCCTAATTTTCTTCTTGGGAACGTTTTTCCTCATTTCTCCGGCGGCAATCCACACAGAGTCCGTAGTATTCCACAACACGCCGCCGTAGTTGAAAACCGTATTCAGTTTCAAGAGAGCGGGTAACATCATCCATGCTTCCGGATGCTGCCTGATCTTCGACTGCTTCCTGGTCGCAGGGTTCCACCTTCATGCAATTCGTACAAATAAGCCGGCAACTGCTGCCCTCCTCGGCACCTGTTCGAAGACGAAAGCGGGCCTTGCCGTCTCCCATGTCGAACCGTTCTACCAACCCCATCTGAGCCAGGAGCGTCAGCGTCCGATAGACCGAAGTCAACCCGACTGCCGGGTACTGTTCGTGGAGCTGGAAGAATATCTCCTCCGCCGACCGATAACGATCGTCCGCGCTGAGAACCTCGAGGACCGCTTGTCGGGGTACAGTCATGCGATAGCCCCGGCGCTTGAACTGGCCGTGCCATCCCCTTCCATGTCCCCATCCTCTTCCTTTTCCTGGTCCTGGTCCTCTTCCCGGTCCCGGTGTCATTATCCTATTTCAGCTCCCTTATTGAAAACGATTTTCAATTTCAATATATACCTGCAGAATTGATTCGTCAAGGGTTATTGAAAATAATTTTCAATTCGCGTATCCTTGCTGTAATCAACCGCAGTGTATCCGAGAGGTGTACAATGAAACGAATAGAACCACGCGTACTCAAGGGATTCCGGGATTTTCTTCCGGAAAATCAGCGCAGGCGTATCGACTTGCAGAAGCAGCTCGAAAAGACCTTCCGTTCCTACGGATTCGTCCCGATAGACACACCGGTTCTCGAGTATACCGAGGTTCTTCTGGGCAAGGGAGGCGGGGATACGGATAAACAGATCTACCGGTTTCAGGACAATGGAGGCCGGGATGTTTCAATGCGTTTCGACCTGACCGTACCCTTTGCTCGATATATGGCCGCTCACCGATCGGAACTCTACCTCCCCTTTCGCAGATACCACATCGACAAGGTCTGGCGGGGAGAAAATACACAGCGCGGCCGTTACCGAGAGTTTGCACAGTGCGATTTTGATATTGTGGGGCCGGACAGCGGCGAGGCGGATCTCGAAATACTTCTTTTGATGCGGGATGCGCTTGCTTCAATCGGCATCGAAAACATCAGCATCAGGGTCGCTCACCGGGGTTTGTTCAACCGATTTCTCAGCCGGCTCGGGGTCGAAGACAAGTCGGTCGAGATACTCCGGCTCGTGGACAAGGTTCACAAAATCGGCAGGGAAGAACTCTCTACACAATTGACCGAACTCGTGGACTCGGAAAAGGCCTCGGCAATCATCTCGTATATCAGCCCGCAGGAAACCGGGCTGAAGAAACCCGCTTCCTCCTCCGAAAACTTTTCCGTAATCGACATGCTCGAAGAATCAGCGGGGGGCCAGGACGAAGACAGCAGCCGGCTTCGCTATCTCTTCGAACAACTCGAGGCATCGGGGAATGGGGCGGCCTTCCGGATCGATCCGTCGATCACCAGAGGGCTCGATTACTACACTGGTGTAGTCTTTGAAACCTTTCTCGAGGATCTGCCTTCTCTCGGTTCCGTCTGTTCAGGCGGACGCTACAACGATTTAGCAGGACTCTACACAAAGGAATCACTGCCGGGAGTAGGATCTTCTATCGGGCTGGACAGGCTCATAGCCGGAATGGAAGAACTCGGAATAAGCGGCAGCAAAACCGCTGTGTGCGAGGTGCTCATCCTCAACTTCTCCCCCTCTCTATCCGGCGCCTATCACCGGCTCGCCCGAGCCCTGAGAAATGCCGGAATCAGTTGTGAAATCTTTCCGGAGGCAAAAAAACTCGGAGCTCAGTTCCAATACGCGGAGAAAAAGGGTATCCCTTATGCCCTGATCATGGGAGAGGAAGAACACAAACGGGGAACTGTGAATCTAAAGAATATTACAACCAGAGAAAACGAAGACGACCTTACTCCCTCGGACGCCGCAGAAAGGCTTCGCAGGTATCTCTCACACCCCTGAGCACACCTTCATCCATAGCTCCCGGTTTGTCCTGGTGGGTATGCCACTGGGGATACCCCAGGTCGATAAGAATAACAGCAGGAATACCCTGAAGAAAAAAGGGATAATGATCACTGATTACAAAGCCCTTCCGATAAATCGATGAGTCCCCAGAGAAACCTGCAGCAGCACCGCCGGGACGGGTTCCGGCAAAACGGAAGAAGCGTTGAGTCAACAAAAGGCTTGGCTCGTGATAGAGACAGTGGAGATCGATCCACCACTTAGGAGAACGCCCTCCGACCATATCGAGGATAAGTGCTTCCTCCGGGAGTGAAGGTACTGGATGATCTACGAACCAGTAGGCACCCTCGCTGAAGCGGTTCACCCCGATATTTCCCACATCTTCGGCGTCGAAAAATACGAGGACCGTATCATACGGCGGAGGATCCCAGCGAAAACGCCGAAGAAGGGAAATCAAAACAGCCGTGCCCGATCCCCCGTCGTTGGCACCGGGTATGGGGCGGGTCCTTTCTGCAGGATCGGCTTCGTTGTCTGCAATAAGCCGGGTATCGTAATGAGTGCCTATGAGCCTCGGCCCGGGTCCGTCTTCTTTGCGCGTATTATCTGTAGCTCCCGGCTCTGCAGCAGGCTGCGAGCCGGGCTCTCTGCCGTTAGTCCCTTTACCGTTCGCCCCGAAAAACCGGGCCGCCACGTTCGTACATTCTACCAGCTGTCCCTTCAGGAATATGGAGAATGATTGACGGTAAACCTCATCGGCACAGGCCCGGCACTCCTTCATCAGGAATGTTGTGAGCTGCTCATGAGCGGAAGCACCCGGCACCCGGCAGCCGAGCCCGGTCTGGTATTCGACAAGGTCCATGAGCTCTCCGCCTGATCCGGAGGAATTGTTCCGATTCTGTGGCAAATCAACCAATCTCGAAGGAAATTTCGGCGTCAGTCTTTGCCGCAGAACCATTTTGAAGATAGAGCCGTATCCATTCCACCCCTGTTTGCGAATATGCCTGAAAGGCCGCATCCTCGAGATAGCGGTCGAGAACGGAATCTATGGCCCGTGCTCCAGTCTCCCTCTCTCTCGCTTTCTGCACCATGGCATGCAGCACATCGTCTTCGATAAGGAGCTCGATGCCTTCGAGGGAGAATTCCCGCTGCCAGTTCTTGGCAATCCGTCCGCGAACGATTTCCATAAGCTCCTCTTGTGTTAGAGAAGAAAAGGGGACAATCCGCCGAAAACGGCCTATCAATTCAGGCATAAATCCATAGGTTTGGAAATTTCTGACCATTTCCAGTTCATCCTGTTGATAATCGACGGCAATACTGCCCGGCCGTCCATCGATCTTTTTGTCGAAACCGATAGTTCGGCCCCGTTCTCGATCAATTACCCCCTTGAATCCGGAAAACGCACCGCAGGCAAGAAACGCAATATTATCGGTGGGAATCATCCGGCGGCGGGCGTACTCGGAATGTGTTATATCTTCCGGAACCGGAACGGTAGTATTCTCCAAAAGCTTTAAGAGCTCCCTCTGCACTCCCATTCCCGAGACATCCTTGGTGGTCCCTCCGCCGGAGAAAACAGCCCGGTTGGAACCGCCCGAGAGTTTGTCGAATTCATCCATGCAGATAATCCCGACAGCTGCCGCAGCTGGATTCATGTCGGCAGCGTAGAGAAGCCGAGTGAGCAGGGTACTCACATCCTGGCCTACATAACCGGTCTCGGAAAAGGTCGTCATGTCGACTACGGCCGTAGGAAGTCCGAGAATGAAGCGAAAGGCAAGCTCCACAAGATAGGTCTTTCCGCAACCGGTAGGCCCGACCATGAGCATCGTGCCCTTCGCGGGAAGCTCCGCCGGATCCATTTTCCTTATAAAGATTGAACGAAGCCGTTCGAGGTGCCGGTACGCAAAGAGAGAGACGGCCTTGACCGCCGTTTCCTGGCCAATGTAGCCAGCATTTCGGATTCCGGCAGCAATTTCAGCCGGAGTCGGCCGAGGAAGCGACTCGACATATTCCGCCATATAATCCTGATAACCGAAAGACTCGGGCTCTTCCGTTTTTCCGGCAATGCTGTCTTCGCTGTATATCTCCGCCATATTCATTAAAATTATAGCACACGGGCATAAGGCCGGCAAAGTCCGTCGTCAAACCATCGGTAGACAAGAGGCCTGCTCCATGAAAGAATAGAATCATGCAGCCACATGAACTTCCAGTATATAAACAGAAAGAACGTATTCTTACAGCTCTCGAAAAAAATCAGGTGCTCGTCGTCGAAAGCCCCACCGGTTCGGGAAAGACGACTCAACTTCCGATCATCCTTCATGAAGCAGGGTACAGCAACACCGGGATTATCGGTATAACTCAACCGCGACGGATAGCCGCGCTCTCAGTCTGTGAATATATATCCAAACAGCTCGACAACGAAGTCGGTGATCTCGCAGGTTACAAAATGCGTTTCGAGGACATCACCTCCGAAAAGACCCGTCTCAAGATCGTGACCGACGGCACTCTCCTTCAAGAGATGAAAACAGATTTCTATCTGACTCGCTATAATGTAATTATCGTCGACGAGGCCCATGAGCGCAGTCTCAACATAGATTTTATCCTCGGCTTGCTCAAACAGGTTCTCGAGTTCAGAAGTGATCTGAAGGTTATTATCTCTTCTGCAACAATCAATGCGGAAATTTTCTCCGAATATTTCAACGAATGCCCGATCGTTCACATAGATACCGAGATGTATCCGGTACAGGTGGTTTACGATCCTCCGAAAGACGAAACCGAAGAAGAATCCTACCACCGAAAAATAGCCGATATCGTAGGGAGAATCATGCTGGAAAAACGGGAGGGGGACATACTCATATTCCTCTCCGGTGAACGCTCTATCAAGGAGTGCATTTCACTTCTTGAAAGCAGGCCCTACAGTAAACATCTCCACGTCCTTCCCCTGTATGCTCGACTGGCAAAAGAGGAACAGGAACGGGTTTTCAATCCGGCCCCGAAGGGAAAAACCAAGGTGATTGTTGCAACGAATATTGCAGAGACGAGCATAACCATCGACGGAATTACATCAGTAATCGATTCGGGTCTTGCGAAAATGAACTACTACAATCCCAGGACATTCACCTCTTCGCTCATCGAAGGCCCCATTTCCCGGGCTTCCTGCAATCAGCGCCGCGGTCGGGCGGGTCGAACACAACCCGGTACATGCTACCGTCTCTACTCGAAAAAAGACTACGAAAGCCGTGATCTGTTTACCAAGGAAGAGATCCTGCGCACCGACCTGTCGGAGGTTGTGCTCAGAATGGCCGAAATCGGCATCCAGGATTTCGAATCCTTCGATTTTATTTCCCCGCCGGGGAAACCTGGCCTTATCGCAGCCGTCGAAACGCTGCTGCTCTTCGAAGCCATAGACGATGAACGAAACCTGACTGAAATCGGATCGCTCATGTCGCGCTTTCCCCTTATGCCCAAACACTCCCGTATGCTGGTAGCGGCAATTATGGAATATCCGGAGGTTCTGGAAGAGATCATAATTGCAGCATCGTTTCTGACAACCAACAACCCCTTTCTGCTGCCGGACGGAGAGGAGCTCGCTGCCCGGCGGGCCCACCACAGCTTTCGTCATGATTATGGGGATTTTATTTCTTACTTGAACATCTATCACGCTTTTATCAAAGCCGAAGATCAAGAGCGGTTCTGCAAGGATTATTATTTTGATATCAAGGTGATGACGGAAATCGCCAATGTCAAACAACAGCTCGAAGAAATTGTGGCCGAACTGGGTATTCCTATCCAATCCGGGGGAGGAATCCGGAAGTACCTCATAGCGGCTTCCAAAGGGTTGATCCAATTCGTCTGTGTTCGTTCCGGACGCCGTTTCTACCGGAGTGTAACCGCAGAACAGATCTTTATCCATCCCGGTTCCGTCTTGTTTCAGGAAAACCCAAAATATATTGTGGCAGGAGAAATCGTAAAAACCAGCAGGATGTATGCCCGTTCGGTCTCTCCCCTCAACAAAGAATGGCTTGAATCAATTTCCGATCACCTGGTAAAGGCCCTGGTTGAACCGGAAGAAAAAAAGGGAGCACCGGAGAAGAAAAAGACAGAGGAAAAAACCCAAAAGAGAGAAAGCAATCTCCTGCAAATCGGGAATGAAAGCTTCGAAGTCAAATCCTACAAGGGCAAAAAAAACATGGCCGTTCTGCCTTACGAGAAAATCAACCGGGTAGTACATACCTTGAAGCTTACTTCTCTAAGGCCCTATCGATCGATGCGGGCGGTCATACTGCTGAACGACAACGAAATCCTCAGCGGCACAAAACTCAATACCATCATAAAGGTTCTGCCCATGATCGATCCCGATCTCAGTTATGCAGATTCGTGGCCGCGGGGAGAGAACCTGCACATTCCCGAAGACCAGGATAAAGTCTGTGAGTGGGTCGGAAAATGTCTAAAGCTGTGCCGAAAAAAACCGACCAGCAAACAACTCGGTTTTCTGACTCTGGTTACAGAGGGTTCCGGGCGGTATTGGTTTGTAAGTTCACGGAGCCTGCATTCTTCGGTAGGCCAAAGCATGGCGAGCATCGATACCTTGGTAGATGAAATAGGAGACGACCTCACGGACCGGCAGCAGGAAACAATCAACTCTACCTACAGGCGGCTCTCCTCCTTTTTCGAGATATAGGATTTCCGGGTGCCCCACATCAATGGAGAAATTCATCCAGAAAGGAAATCAATGTCCGGGGTTCGGTTTCGTGAAAAAAGGTATCCAGCGGTCCGCGCTGCAGAACAAGACGCACCAGGCTGCTGCGGTTTTTCTTGTCATGCGCCATAGCTTCCACGAGTTTTTCGGAGTTGATCTTGTGTTCCCCCGATTTTAGGACATCTGCACCCTGCGGAAAACCGTACTGCCCGAGCAGCCGTATTACTTTGTCCGCATATTCGTTTCCGGTAATTCCAATTTTTCTGCCGAACTCCATAGCCGCGGTAATTCCCCATGCTACAGCCTCTCCATGGGACCAGCTGCTGAAACCGGTCGCCGATTCGAGGGCATGCCCGAATGTGTGCCCCAGATTGAGAACTCCCCGCCTTCCGGCTTCACGAAAATCCTCTTCGACAATTCTTCCCTTCACCTGGATTGAACGGCGAACTACCTCGTCTACCACAGCCGGTTCCCGCTTTTCGATTTCTTCATGTTTGTCTTCACATATACCGATCAAGTCCGGGTCCTGAAGCAGGCCCGACTTTATAACCTCGGCCAAACCGGAGCGGTATTCACGCTCGGGCAAACCTGAAACAAAGCCGGTATTGATTATGATCCGTGAAGCCGGATAGAAGGTGCCAATGAGATTTTTGTATCCCTTGAAATCGAAGCCGGTTTTTCCGCCCAAAGCGGCATCAACCATCGCCAGGAGGCTGGTTGGAACGAGAATGAGGTCCACACCCCTCATGTAGATGGAAGCGGCAAAGGCAGTAAGATCACAGACGACTCCTCCCCCCAAACCGAGTATTGAGGAACCACGACGGAGGCCCGCCGATAGAGAAGCAGTAAGGATCTTTTCTATCGATTGAAAGTTTTTGTTCGCCTCTCCTGCTTCGAGTAAAACCGGTCTTGTTTTTTCAGGGAGAGCCTGTCCAGCCTCAAAGCGGGATGTTTCAAACAGCCGGCAGGAATCGAGAAGACCGCCCGTGTTTTGATCGGCTACCACGAGATCAGGGGAAAAAGGCTGAAGGGTTTCAGTGGATGTATCGGCCCGGCCGACAAACTCTACTCGGCTGTGATACGTGCCAAAGGTAAAATCGAAAACGCTGTCGCCTGCGGAACCGGAAAGAACCATAGTAACCGACAGTATAGCGGTCTCATCTCAGCTTGTCACCGGCATAACGATTCTTTGGAGAATGTTGTTCAATTGTTCGAAGAGGTGTTGATGCCATGGTCGGTCGGGAAATCCGGGTATTCCTGAATGCGATCATTCCCGAGACCCTGTAAAATCGATTTGATATAGGCATCCTGAATAGAATAGATACGCTTGTTCCCCTGTATTTCAGAACGCACAATCCCTTTGTCTTTAAGCACCGCAAGGTGCTGGGAAATAACCGGCTGCGGCTGATCGAGGCACTGCCAAAGGTCGGTTACACAAGCATCTTCACGTTCGATAAGGCAGAGGATCTTCAATCGCAGTGGATGACCACACACTTTCAGTTTCTGTGCATACTCTTCGATAAGGCTGTCGGGGCAACACGTATTCTGTATCATAACGCTATATAGTGTATCCTGTTTTTTGTACAATGACAATAGATATATGGTATAATTGTAATTATGGAAGCAACAAACCTCAAATTTGGATCAATCGAAATTAACGGTACCGAATATGATCACGATCTAATTATCGACCGAAACCGTGTGTTGCGAAGAGACAAAAAACCCTCGAAGGTCGGGAAAAAAATTTTCGGTCATACACCGGTAACTGCAAAGGAAATGCTCCCCTGGAACTGCAAGCGGCTGGTTATTGGAACCGGCCTCTACGGCAAGCTCCCTATCGGGGAGGATGTCTATACCGAGGCCGAGAGACATGGAGTAGAAATCGTCGCGGTAAAAACCCCCGAAGCCCTCTCTTATCTGAATGAAGAAGACACGAATTTCCTTTTACACCTAACCTGCTGAAGGGATGCAGCTTGCGCAGGACCGTCGGCTGCGGCTTATCGGCGGCCGAAAAACCGCAGCAAGAGAATAAAGAGATTGATGAAATCAAGATAAAGCTTTAGTGCCCCGAGGACGGATAGTTTTACAAACTCTTCTTCGGAGATCGAAGAGCCGTATTCGTGACTCCAGCGTTTGATCATCTGGGTATCATAAGCAGTCAAACCCATAAACAAGAAAACACCGATGAAGGAAACGATCCAATACAGCCCGGGACTTTGGAGAAACCAGTTGACCACTGAGGCAATAATTATCCCCACAAGACCCATGATCAGATAGCGTCCGAGCCCGGAAAGGCTCTTGCGGGTAGTCATTCCGTAAATACTCATGGCGGCAAAGGTTCCGGCCGTTACAAAAAAAGCTACGGCAATGCTCCCTCCGGTATAAGGGAACAGAATGACCGACAAGGTGATCCCATTCAGCGCGGCATAGATAATAAAAGAAAGGGTAGCCGTTCCGGCGCTCATCTTGTTCAGCCGAGCGGAAAGAAAAATCACCAGACCAAACTCTGCGAATACCAAGAGAATCAGGATGAGGGGATTTTGCATCAACACGTTCATCAAAGGCCTGTTCGTAACAAAGAGAAGAGCGATGACGCCGGTCAGTCCAAGACCTGCAGCCATCCAGGTATACACGTTCTTGAGAATGGTATTCTCCCTCAATACAGGCGAAGAAAGAACTTCTTGACGGGAATAGGGCATATAAATTTCCTCCTGAAAAAACAGCTCCAGAATTCGGATTGGTTGTAATCAAATATATCTACGCAACAGGAAAGGGTCAACGAAAAGCGAGGCCCGAACGGATTCTGAACGGGAAATACTCTATCAGATTGTCAGATAAAATGGGAGGTCTTCTTTTTGAAGTTCATAGATATTGTTTTTTACCTGCTGCTCCATCCAGGTTTTCACCGAGACCGTACGGGGAGCCGGGGAAGTTCGGCGGAGCCGCTTCAGGGTAGGCAGATACCGGTATTCTTCTATTTGGAGTTCATCCCCACGGCGGGATACTACATGGTAATAGGTCTCTTCTTCTTCCGCCGGAAGATCAGCGGAATCAGCAACACCAAACGCCTTGTACCAGGTCCCGGGTTTCATTTCATAGATCAGTATAGGCCCGAACCTTTCAATTATCAAATGATTTTCAATTCGTGGTCATCTTCCCGTGGTCATTTTTACTCGCTTGTCACAAAGGTATTTCCCGGATATTCTGAAATCAATGAAACAGGTATACCTCGATTGGGCAGCAACAAGCCCGCCGTATCCGGCGGCAATAAAAAAGATGCATGAGACCTCTCTCGAATTGTACGGCAACCCTTCCTCCCTTCATGAGGAAGGAAAAAAGGCGAGGGAAGCACTCGAGAACTACAGAGAACGCTGTGCAGCCCTTCTCGGCTGCGAACCCAAGCAGATCACCTTTACCTCGGGAGCGAGTGAAGCAAACACCCTGGTTTTGACCAGTTTGCTGCAACGCAAGCGGGACCGCCATTTGTGCATAAGCTCTATTGAACACGCTTCCGTTGAATACCAGGCCAGAGTACTGGAATCTCTCCGGATCCCCGTGGATCGTGTTCCGCTAAGTATCGGAAAGGCTTCAAATGAAGCGGAGGTCGCCTTATCGAGCGAGCAGTTGGCCTCTTCCATAAACAGACACACAGCCATGGTATCAATCATGACGGTGAACAACGAAACCGGGGCGATTATGCCTGTTCCCATGGTCAGGCGAGTCATAGATGAAGCGGCGGAACATCATGGAAAGCCCATACACTTTCACAGCGACATCTCTCAGGCGGCAGGAAAAATCCCGGTCGATCTCGACAAATTAGGCCTGAACTCCGCCACTTTGAGCGCCCACAAATTTTCAGGGCCCCGCGGTGCCGGGATCCTCTATTCAAGGGTCCCGCTGGACACTATCGTTGGGGGAGGAGGCCAGGAAAATTCCATGCGTCCGGGGACTGAAAACCTTGCGGCTGTTGCAGGCATGACGGTTGCACTGGAAACAGCTGTTGAAAAGATGGAACACAACCGGCAGCAGGCATGTGAGCACTCGGAAATACTCATTGACGGCATTCGGGATATCGGCGGCGACATAATACCTGCGGATTATAAAACCGCCCCTTTTGAAAACATTTACAGGAATGAGGAAATCAGCTTTTCCCCCTTTATCCTTACCGCCGCCTTCCCCCCGATCCCCGGGGAACTGCTCACACGGGTCCTTGACCGGGAAGGGTTTTCCGTTTCAACAGGCTCTGCATGCTCTTCGAGGGGAAAACGAGACCTGCGTGTACTAACCGCATTCGGCGTTTCTGCTGAAAAGGCTGCTTCAGCAATCAGGATTTCTATTGGCCATTCAACCGGGAAACAGGATATTCACCGCTTTTTGGATGTGCTCAAAGAACAGGTTGCCAACCTGAAAGCCGTATCCTCATGAAGCAAAAACATTTTTATCTGATCAAATCAGGCGAGCTCTCGATCAAGAGAGGCAATCGCCCTTTCTTCCTGAAGATACTAAAAGCCAATTTGCGCAGAAATCTATCTCACCTCGAACCAACTCTCTCTATCAACGGCAACCGAATCTACCTCGAGTGCCTGGCCGACAGTAAAACGGAGATAGAAAAGACCCTAACGCGAACCTTCGGAATAGCCGGATTCACGCGGGCTGTTCGCTGCGAAAAAAACATGAAAGGCATCGAGGAGGGGGTAATCTCTGTTGCACAGAGTATCCTCGAAAAGGAGCCCGGCAGCAGCTTTAAAATCGAAGCCCGGCGCACCGACAAGAGTTTTTCTCTCGACTCCTATGAGCTGGCCGACACCTTCGGCAATACGCTCCGGCAGCGTTTCCCTGAATCCCGGGTGGATGTACACAATCCCGACTGGATCCTGAATATCGAAATCCGGGAAGATGTTCTAGTCTACCTCTACGGAGGAGATTTCGATCAGGGATTAATAACCGGAAAACGCGGGAGCGGAGGACTGCCGGTAGGCACGTCCGGGCGCGGGATGCTGCTTTTATCCGGGGGGATCGATTCTCCTGTTGCAGGCTACCTTATGGCAAAACGGGGTTTGAAACTCGATGCCGTATATTTTCATACCCCTCCCTATACCCCCGATGAGGCTCTCGACAAGGTTATAGACCTAGGCAAAATCCTCTCTCCATACCTTCAGGGCCTGGTTCTTCTGGTCGTACCCTTTACCGATATCCAGCTCAAACTCAAACAGGAAACGGCAAACGAAAAACTTACACTCTTTATGCGAGCTGCCATGGTAGAGATTGCATCGAGGCTGGCCGCCGGCAGAAACGCCGGGAATCTTGTTACCGGGGAAAGTCTGGGGCAGGTAGCAAGTCAAACCCAGGAGAGTCTCCGCTTTACCGGAAGCTTTACCGACCTCGCCCTTTTCCGCCCTCTGATCGGCATGGATAAGTTCGAGATCATCGACATCGCGAAAAGGATCAATACCTATGAAACATCGATCCTTCCCTATGAAGACTGCTGCACGGTTTTTGCACCGTCCAAACCCCTAGTGCGTCCCCGTTTTGAACCCCTTCAAAACGATTACTCGCGTTTTGAACGAAGGGAACTGATAGAACAAGCTGTTGAGAAAACTGAAACTATCCGTCTCTAAATCGAACGCGGGGCCATCACAGCCAAGCATCCAAAGCTATTGCCAGCATGCACAGCGGTCAGGCGGAGGCTTTTCCGGATTTAGAACCCGAATCCTTGCCGGAAGACGATGACGATGAATCCGAGCCCCCGCTTTCAGAGCCGGAGGCCTTATCCGTCCCCCCGCTGCCGCCTTCTTTGTCGTCCTTTTTCCCGGAATCGGCTGCAGTACTGCTCTTTCTATTATCTGTGGCGTAAAAACCGTTTCCCTTAAAGATAATGCCGGCGCCCCCGCCGATGAGCCGGCGCACAGCGTTGCCGCACTGAGGACATGAAAGCTCCGGTTCCTCAGTCATTCCATGAAAAATCTCGAAGGTATGGCCACAGCTGGTACATTCATAATCATAGGTCGGCATCGGAGTCTCCAATTAAAAAGAATAGGGTATGATTTGATATAGTAAAAAAAAATGCCCCGATAGGCAAGTAGATTATTCCGTCTGTTTTGGCAGCGGATCCCGGCGCACCGCCACGTTCCGGGAGGAGAGATAGTTCTTGATTTCTTCCGGAGAATAGTCCCCGTAATGCACCATTGAGGCTATGAGAGCTGCATCCGCCTTTCCTTCCGTCAACACCTCTGCCAGATGCTCGGGTCGTCCGGCGCCGCCTGAGGCAACAACCGGCACTCCAACCGCCTCAGAGATCATCCGGGTCAGCGTGATTTCATAACCGTCCCGGGTACCGTCTGCATCGATGGAGTTGAGTACTATCTCCCCGGCTCCGAGGGATTCCGCCTGCCGCGCCCATTCGAGAGCGTCGAGCCCGGTCTCTTTCCGTCCGCCGTTGATTACAACCCGGTAACCCGAAGGCATGGTCCGGTCTTTTTTTGCATCCATACCGAGCACAATACACTGGTTTCCAAAGAGTGAAGCCCCCTCTTCAATAATAGCAGGGTTTTCGACCGCCTGGGAGTTAACACTCACCTTCTCGGCCCCTGCAAGCAGAACCGCACGCATGTCCTTTACCGAACCGATCCCTCCGCCGACAGAGAAGGGAATAAATATACGGCGGGCAACCCGTTCGACCACATCGATCATAATACCCCTGTACTCTGCAGAGGCGGTAATATCGTAGAAAACTAGCTCATCCACACCCCGGCGATAATAGTCGGCAGCCATCTCCACCGGATCACCAATATCCACGTTTCCCTTGAAGCGGACCCCTTTCGTGGTCTTTCCGTCACGCACATCGAGGCAGACAATAAGCCGTTTGAGCAGCATAAAAATAACTCCCTTGCCCTTTCATTCCCAGCTGAGGAAATTACCGAGTATTCTGAGCCCCCATTCGCCTGATTTTTCAGGGTGAAACTGGGTGGCTACCAGATTGTCCCTCCCGATAGCAGCAGGAAAATCGAGGATATAATCGCTGAAGGCCAGGACATCTTCTTCGGAAGAAGGGCTGGGATAGAAGGAGTGTACAAAGTACATCGAAATGCCGGATGGTATGTTGCGAAAAATATGGTGAGGTTTTGCAGGGACGATCCTGTTCCATCCCATATGCGGCACCTTGTACCCAGGCTGGTTTGGAAACCGCACCGCCCTGCCGGGCAGCAACCCGAGACACTCAGCATCCCGCTCTTCCGAACGCTCGAGGATTATATGGGAACCAAGACAGATTCCGAGCATAGGTTTTCCGGAGGCATAAAAGTCCCGGATAAGCTCATCGAGCCCCCTGTCCTTCAGGACCTTTACTGCCGAAGCAGCCTCCCCTACACCGGGAAATATCAGCCGGTCCGCCTTCCTCAAAACATCCGGATCCCCCGACAGCTGAAAATCCGCCCCCACTCTCTCGAGAGCGGTTTCCACACTCCGCAGGTTTCCGGCTTCATAATCAACTACACCGACGTTCATGGCTTCAGTATATCAAGATTGAAAAGAATGTATCCAGCAGAACATCTCTGGGGATACCGTTATTAACGATATATACCTTATTATTCTCTTGATCTACCCGTGCTCCGGAAAACACCTTGCTGTAGAGCTGGGGTTCATAGCCCCGCTCCCAGGAGAGTATCAGAAGTTTGAGAATAATCGAAAATGCCCGTGCATCCTGTTCAGTGCCGCAGGTAAAGATACCGTTCATATCCAGACCCTCTTCCGCCTCGTTCAGAGAAATCCAGGCCTTTGATATCGGCAGCTCCTTGTCTATAGCCGGAATGAAATGCCGGACATCCTTTCCGGGCCGGGGAAGATACACGAGGATATCGGAAACCTCGAAGGCCCTTTCCGCAACCATCGGCATCCGGCTTACCCGCTTGTTCTCGAACCTTTGGAGCATTACCGGCAGCTGGCCGGATGAGAAACAGAGGAGATGACGGACCGGTATTTTCATCTGATAGGGTAAATAGTCATGCTCCCAAAACCGGTCGGCCTGGGTGATTTTCCAGTCGTCCCGCTGGGAGATATATCCATCGATCGTGGCTTTCGGAAAAGAGCCTGTCAAAACCGCACTGTAATCTATACGTCCTGAATCCACACCAACCGAGGCATAGAGGGTGTCGAGCTCCTGGAACGAACGTCTCGCCGCACGGTCTTCGATCTCAAAACGGTGGAAAAACTCCTCCACCAGCCACGGCATTGAACGGAGATGGATTCGAATGTACGCAGGCTTGTTTTCCGGCAATATACCGAGCCACTGGTTGGCAGGCTTCTCCGGCGGCTGCACAACGAGACAGGATTGAAGCATGACGGCAATCAGAACGGCAGTCACTGCTCCAACGGCAGACAGTAACCCGAATCGCATTCTTCCTGATAAACAAAAGGAGAATCTCATGCCTTTTCCAGGTCCACACAGCAGACTTCATCACCGCAGGGGACCTCGGCACCGGAGATTTTCGCAGCCGTTTGTGTCCCGGAAGCTTTTGCCCCGGTAACGCTTCCTGCGGGTTCTCCGCCCTTGCTGTCCTTCTCGCATTTACCCCATTCCCAGGAAACGGCAAGTGTCTCTTCCAGAAGGTAATCGAGATTATTCTCTACCGCCGCCTTAACAGCGCCGGAGCCGTTCAATCCCAGATTGATTCGGTCGGTTACATCCAGGCCGGCTTCTTTGCGGAGGTTTTGTATACCCCGGACAAGGTCCCGTACCATCCCCTCTTCCAAAAGCTCTGGAGTGAGTTCGGCATCCAGGGCTACAGTGAGACTCCCCTCGTTCACTACGCGGAGGTTATCTTTCTCCGAACGCTGGATCACTACACTTTCGCTGGTAATGTCGTAGCTGCGGCCGTTCACCTCGATAGAAAGCACTCCACCCTCGAGAAGCGATTGAATCTCCTTTGCCCGGAGAGCCGAGATGGTGGCGGCGGCCTGTTTCATGTCCTTGCCAAGCCGTTTTCCGAGCACTTTGAAGTTGGCCTTCGCGCTGTACTCGACCAAGTCTCCTTCATTTTCCCGAAAGACCACCTCTTTGACATTCAATTCATCCTTTATGATCTCTACCATTTCGTAGAGGATGCTTCTCTCTTTTCGATCGATTGTGTAGATATGAATGGCCTTGAGCGGCTGGCGCACCTTGAGGTTGTACATACTCCGCAGCGAACGCCCGAGGGATACGGCCTGTAGAGTAAGCTTCATCTTGTGCTCCAGATCAAAATCCCGGAGTGATGCATCGTATTCAGGATATTCACAGAGATGGATTGATTCAGGCATCGAATCCGTACGCAGATTCTGATAGATCTCTTCGGAAACAAAGGGTATAAACGGCGCAGATACGGTTACCAGCTTCATCAGAACCGACAAGAGCGTCTCATAGGCTTCCTGCTTATCCGTATCGCTTTCAGAACGCCAGAACCTCCGCCTGGAACGGCGGATATACCAGTTGTTCAGAACGTCGATAAAATTGACGATCGGGTCGATAGCCTTCTGAAGGTCGTATGAATCAAGTTGTTCGGTAACCTCCAGTACAAGCCGTTCGGCTTCAGAGAGAATCCACACATCCAGGGGGTTGCCGGGGCGCTCCGGCCGGCCGGCCGGTTTGACCTGGTCGATATTGGCATAGGTTACAAAAAAGCTATAGGCGTTCCACAGGGGAATGATCACCGTCTTCAGGATTTCGCGAACTCCTTCGTCGGAATATTTCAGATCCTCTCCCTTGACCACTGCCGAATGGGTCAGAAAAAGACGAAGAGCGTCGGCCCCGTAATTGTTGATGACCTGCATCGGGTCGGTATAGTTACGTTCAGATTTACTCATCTTCTTGCCGTCTGCGGCAAGAACAAGACCGTTTACCACCACATGTTTGAATGCCGGAGACTCGAAGAGGGCGGCTGCAAGGACGGTAAGTGTATAGAACCACCCTCTGGTTTGATCCAGCCCCTCACAGATAAAGTCCGCAGGAAAGTTCGATTCGAAGTGCTCCTTGTTCTCAAAGGGATAGTGACTCTGTGCGTAGGGCATGGCTCCCGATTCGAACCAGCAGTCCAACACCTCCGGTATCCGGCGCATTGTTCCCTTCCCGTCGGGAGACGGCCAGGTAACCTCGTCCACATAATGCTTATGCAGATCCTCCACCCAGACTCCGGATTTCTCTTTGAGTTCCTCTCGAGAGCCGATGCACTCGGTGTGATCGCTGCCGTCACACTTCCACACCGGTATGGGATTGCCCCAGTAGCGGTTCCGGGAGATCGCCCAGTCCTTTGCCCCCTCGAGCCATTTGCCGAAACGGCCTTTCTTGAGGTGTTCGGGAACCCACTGGACCCTGTCGTTGGCTTCGAGCATATGTTTTTTGAGCTTACCAATATCCACGAACCAGGAAGAAACGGCTCGGTAGATCAGGGGCTTGTGTGTCCGGTAACAGTGGGGGTAACTGTGGAGGTAATTCTCCCGTTTGACCAGTTTCCCCTCCTCTTTCAGACGTGCAATAATCGACTTATCCGCGTCTTTGACGAAAACGCCCTCGTAGTCGGTAACTTCTTCGGTAAAACGACACTCAGCATCGATGGGACAAACAACCGGAACCTCGGTACCCTTCACAACATTATAATCGTCCTCACCGAATCCGGGTGCGATATGGACTATACCGGTCCCCTCCTCGGTGGTGACATAATCCGCCACATGAGTACGAAATGCACCGGAGACCTCGTGTTCCTGAAAATACGGAAACAGCGGCTCATAGCCTATCCCGGAAAGGTCACTGCCCTTGTAGCGGCGTACGACGGCATACTCATCATTCTCCCGGTAATAAGCTGAAATTCGCTCCTCGGCCAAAAGGTAATACTGCTCGCCGTCCCGGATGAGGGCATAGTCGATATCGGGCCCGAGAGCGAGACCCAGGTTGGAAGGGAGAGTCCAGGGAGTGGTCGTCCAAGCTAGGAAAAAAACCGGCCCGTCTTCCGGGAGCTCAAAGTTCCCTGTTCCGGAAGTAATCTTGAAACGGACGGTGATCGCCGGATCGGTCACCTCTTTGTAACCGCCGAGGTTCACTTCGAAGTTCGAGAGGGGCGTTGCCAGCGACGGGCTGTACGGGAGGATGTAGTACCCTTCGTAGACATACCCCTTTTCCCAGAGCTGCTTGAACACCCACCAGATCGACTCCATGTAATCCGGTTCCATGGTCTTATAGTCGTGTTCGAAATCCACCCAGCGACCCATACGGGTTACGATTTCTTCCCACTCCGCCGTGTATCTGAGTACGATCGAACGGCAGCTCTCGTTGAATTTGGCCACTCCGTACTCTTCGATCTCCGTCTTGCCGGAAATGCCCAGCTCCTTTTCCATTTCGTATTCAACCGGCAGTCCATGACAATCCCATCCGAACCGGCGGTCCACCATCTTTCCCTGCATCGTCTGGTAGCGGGGGATAATATCCTTGATAGTTCCCGGCACAAAATGACCAAAGTGAGGCAACCCGGTAGCAAAGGGGGGGCCGTCGTAGAAGACATACTCTTCGCCGCCTCGACGCTGTTCAATGGATTTTTTGAAGATCTCGCTCTCTTTCCAAAAAGAAAGTATCGATTCTTCCATGGAAGGGAAATTGACCTTTGGATCCACGGGCTTGTACAAAACTACCTCCGGGTACACTGCAGAACATGTATCTGTGAATACTGTTATTTTCCTGTCTGGTTTCGATCAAGGCATTCTAGGCAAAATGCCCGATACAGTCAACCAAGAGGCTTCTTCGCCTAGGATAATCCGGTTTATTCTTGACTTTTCACAGCTATTGTTTTTTCATGAACGGAAACCCCGAAAAGAGGGGAAAAAATTCGGAGGCCGGCATGAAAAAAATCGGAATAATCGGCGGAAGCGGACTGGATAATCCCGACATTCTCAAGGAACCCCAGGATATTGAGGTTGCAACACCCTACGGCCCCCCCTCTTCACCACTTAAAACCGGGGTTATCGGGGGAAACGAGGTCGCAATACTCGCCCGGCACGGGCGGGAACATACGATTCCCCCAAGTCAAGTCAATTACCGGGCCAATATTCACGCCCTCAAAGACGCCGGCTGCAGCGCTATACTCGCAACAACGGCGGTCGGGTCCTTACGGGAAGAGATAGGCAGGGGGCATTTTGTCATCCTCGACCAGTTTATCGATTTCACCCGGCATCGGGCTATTACCTTTTACGACTCCTTCGAACCTCACACACCGGTCCACATTCCCATGGCCGAACCCTTTTCCCGGGAGCTCCGTTCACTGCTGATAGAAAAGGGAAAGGAACTGAAACTTGAGGTTCACCAAAAGGGCACCGTAATAACGATCGAGGGACCGCGGTTCTCCACCCGGGCAGAATCCCATATGTTCCGGGGCTGGGGTGCGGATGTCATCAATATGTCTATAGCCCCCGAGGTGATCCTGGCCAACGAGGCGGAGATACCCTACGCCGCTGTCGCCATGAGCACCGATTATGACTGCTGGAAAGAGGACGAGGAGCCGGTGAGCTGGGAAGCGGTCCTCCAGGTATTCAAGGAAAATGCGGAAGGAGTGACGAAGCTGCTCGTGCAAAGCATAAGCTCTCTCGAATAGACATGCTGATCGTATCGATTGCAGTTACCATAGTCTCTGCTTTCATTGTAATAACCCACCTCCTGCTTATCTTAGGAATCCTACGGGCCGGATTCAACGAAAAACGAATGGATACCGGCTCGCCGGGCAGCGCCGCAGACAGCGCCGCAGAATCCGGCCAAGCCCTCAAGGCCCGGAACGAAAGAGACGAAGCCAACCGGCTCCCCCCGGTGACCGTGATTATTCCCGCCCGGGACGAAGAGAAAAACCTCCCCGCCCTGTTCCGGTCCTTGAAGAACCAGACGGACCAGGATTTTGAAATCGTCCTCGTAAACGACCGGTCCCAAGACAAGAGCCTGGAACTCATGCAGCAATTCTCCCGCGAACGCGGCGGTGTGACCCTGGTACAGCTTCCCGGCGGGCCGCGGACAGGCAACCCCAAACAGTTTGCCCTGGCCAGAGGAATCGAACATGCCTCAGGTGCGATCCTCCTGTTCACCGACGCCGACTGCAGGGTACCGGAAAGCTGGATCGAAAAGATCCGGCAGTGTTTCACCGACCAGAAAACAGGACTCGTCTTCGGCCCGGTCCACACACGGTACAACGGAGAACATTCCGGTGAACCTTTGGGAAACGGGTTTTTGCGAAGATTTCTCGTTGGATACCAAGCCTTCGATCACATATTCCGATACTTTTACACCGTAGGCACGGCCGGTTTGGGAAACGGCACGGGGGGCTTCGGCAATAACCTGGCAATACGGCAGAAGACTCTGGAAGACATAGGCGGGTACGAATCCATCCCCTACTCGGTTACTGAGGATGCCGCACTTATCTCGGCGGTTCGAAGTCGCGGGATATATCGTATCGTTCCCCTTACTTCCCGGGCGGTAAAGATACAGGCCGAGCCAAAGCACCATTTGCGGGACTTGGCGAGTCAGGAAATTCGCTGGTCTACCGGTGCGTTTTTTGCTCCGGACCGAAATACCCGCATGGGCTATATACTCGTCATGCTGTATCTGGCAGCCGGTTTTTTCGGCTTGATCGTGAGTCCATGGAAGCCGGGGATGCTCCTGATGACGATCTCCGCAATCGCGAGTATGAGCTCAATAGGCTTTTTGGGGGGGATACTCGCGGGAATGCCGCCGCTGCGGTATCTGCTGATGGTTGTTCCCTACGTGGTGTTCTCGATGTTTTTCTATCTCTTTTGTGATCTTCTGGCCGCCCTGCGAATCGACATCTCCTGGAAAGGCAGCACCCTCGACCGTATGGGATAGCAGGCTTTGCTGCAAAGGGTGCCGTACTAACTATCAGAAGCGATAGGCTGCCTGTATTCCCAGATAGTTGTTTATCTCATTCTTCCCCGCAACAAGATCAGCGTTCGCTACGTACTCAAAGGTGTAGCCGAACGATGCCTCTATCTCTCCAGGTCCTAGCCGGCGGGCAACCGATACATCGCCCCCCGCCTGCCAGATGTATTCGATGACCGACTGGGTAAGGAATTCGGTCGAATCGTTGAAGGTGGCGCCGCCGCTGCTCGAATAGCCGTCGTCGAAGATGCTGCCGTCCCCGATGCTCGCGAGGGATCCTTCGTCCTCGGAGGCGTTGCCGTGGCGGATCAGCCTGGCGGCCAGGTCTAGTTCTATCGGATAGGCCGGCATGAGGGCTGCACGGAGAGAAAAGCGGTCGGAGTTGGGATCGAGGCCTGCGCCCAGACTGTAGCCGTCGTGGGTGTAGTTCTGGTAATTGGGTTCACTCCGGTCTTCAGGCTTATGGGTGTACATGTAGGGGGCCGCCAACAGATAATCGAAAGAGATCTCCCGGAAGATGTTGGAAAGGGGTGTCCAAGAAATGCCGGTCTGAAAGGCGAGCTTGTACTTGGTGTCGAAATCGAACTCGGCCATGTCGGAGAAACCAAGATCATCGATAAAGATCTGGCCTGCGAGCTTGATATTGTCGAACAGGCGGTAGTCGGCGGTAAACCCGATAAGGGAGTTGTCGCCCACACCGACCAGAAACTGCTGATAGGTGAGCTGGCCCACCGGCAACAGGTAGACCGGCTCGAAGCGGCCCCCGTAGATTACCGATTCGAACATCCCGAGTTCGAGGTTCTCGGTGACCCGGAAGTTGATCCCGTGAAAAACCATGTGTTTGTTGGGGTCTCTGCCGAGTCCCTCATCATCGGTAGCCGTCAGCTCGAGAAGCATCATGTAGTAATTGAAGAAATCGTTGCGCCAGATCAGGTTGTAACGCACGGCATGCGGCGCCTGGCGGCCGATAACCCCGCTGTTCTCCCAGAAGGGGCCGAAGGCTGTGCGCATCTGCCCCGCCTGAAAGTAGATCTCCGGCGTCCCGAGAGAGAGATCGGTGGTAATGCTCTGCAGGATCTGGAATTCCCGGTCTGCGACTTCGAATACCGAACTGTCGCCTACGAGGTCTCTCGGGCTGTATTGCCAGTACGGCAGGGCCATTCCGGTCTGGATGTCCTCCCTGCTTCCCGGGCTCCCCTGAGCGATCTGGGCCCCCTTCTGCTTGTCGATCAGATGGAGCCCCCAGTTCCCGGAGAGGGCGACGATGTCGCTGAAAAAGGCGGTTCCCTCCATATCGAGTCCGGTCAGGCCGAAGTACTCACTGCCGAGCTCACTGCGGCTCTCGTGAACCGGCGTAAAATGCAGATTGACGGTTGTGTCGAAGTCCCGAAGAAACTCTTCGGCGATACGGCGTTCACGCTCGGGGGCGGATGTGGCCACCTCCCTAAGGAGTTCTGTCACCAGCTGGGGGGAATAGGGCTGGATGGGCGGCAGCCGGCGGATGTAGCCCGCCCCCTCCCACTGATTCAGATATCGATACAGGCGGCTGCTCGGATTGTTTGTCTGCTGTGCGTCGAGAGCCGGTATGCCCCAAATACTCAATATCACGAGGGTAATAGCCGGCAGGAGCAGCTTCTTGATTCTTCTCCGATAGTTCATTTTCAGGTCCTTCCTTGATGTACAGCATATCTCGTCAGAGATGATATTCCACGGAGGAAACCCACTGAATGTCGGTGTGCCGGTTTCCTGCAACATGCTCATAGTTGTCGATGGTAATCCACCAGAGCCGGGTCGAAAGCGACCAGTCAGGCCCGAGATCGAGCATCCCCTTCAGCCCAAAGAGCAGTTTGTGTTCAGGATTGTCTCCTGAGGGGGTGGTTTCTTTGATCGACGGGTCTCCCTTGATCAGATAGTCGTTGACCGTGTTTTCTCCCTTGACCTGGTAGGAGGCTTCGAAGCCGATAAGCCAGGATTCCGGCAGTCGATAATCGATCGCAAGGGTTGTAACGATCGCATCGGGCCCAGCGAAGTAGCCGATCGGCTGGTTGATCTTTTTGTAGCCGAGAAACTCGGATTTCACCTCCCGGCGGGAGGTGAAGTTCAAAATCGGATGGTCATCCAGGTAGAAA
Source organism: Spirochaetales bacterium (assembly GCA_021736255.1). Taxonomy (GTDB): domain Bacteria; phylum Spirochaetota; class Spirochaetia; order JAIPGG01; family JAIPGG01; genus JAIPGG01. The sequence continues at coordinate 67,285 of JAIPGG010000003.1, forward strand.
AAGGGATCGGTATAGACGAACTCGAGGTATCCCCCCAGATAGCCGGGTCCGGCAGGATAGGCAGCCTCCACTCCGGCAAGGTATCCCCGGGCCTGCGGGAAATCCGCCGCTCCCGGATACGTCTCCAGTTCATAAGCGGCCTGTATCTGGTCTACCCCCAGCTGACCGTAGACATTGATCCCGGGAAAGGGGGTAATATCCAGCTCCAGGGTGATAAAGGTGTTCTGGTATTCCGAACGGTAATAGCCGTGATAGATATAAAAGGGGTTCCAGTAGCGCAGCTCGGGAAACTTGCCGGCCCAAATCATTTCCTCGCTGAGGGAAAAGCCGATGAAATCAAAAAGCCGCAGCTCCAGGCGGTGGCTGAAGAAGTACTTGTACTGCTCGTAGTCGCCATCCGGCGGCGAGGGGGCCTGAGCGTCAAGAACAGGATCACTCGCAAAGGCCTCCCACCCTTCCATGCTCATGACAACCGTTGAAAACTTGAAGTTGCCGAAGAAGGTCGTAAAGCGCAGGTAATCCTGCCAGTCCATTGCGTCGGAGAGGACCAGGCTTCCGGTATTTCCGTTTCCCCAGAAGAGGTGGTCCCGCCCGGCCTGGAGGTTCCAGTTCTCCCCCCCTACCGAGAGGTATCCGCGGAAGGGAAACTGGGTATCGATCCCCGGATACTCGAATGGGATATTCGTGTAGTTGTCCGGATCGTCGGAGACGGTAAAGGGATCCTTTTTGAGCTCGATCTCCATGGTGCTGTAGAAAAACGATGAAACCCAGAGTTCGAGGGGAATATGGAGGAGAGGCTTCCGCTCACGATAGCTGTATTCCCAGCCGGTATTCTCGCTCTCCCTGTATTGCTCATTCCGGTACTCTGGGTCGGTGCGGACATAACCCTCTACAGCCAGATCGAGAGCCGCATTGACCGCCGCAAGGTCCCCCTCCCGATAGAGAACACGCGGTTCAAGCGAGGAGATCAGCTCCTTGTACACAGCCCTGCCGGCGGGAGAAAGCTCTGCCGGCTGCACCTTCTCTAAAAGCCTCCGGAACTCTGCTGCCGACCAGGGGCGGGTTGCCCAGGGCTTGGCCAGACCGGATTCGAGATAGAGGATCTCCAGATTCTGGTATGCCCGGTCGTCTGCGGGGATAATGTTCTGATCGTTCTGTGCGTACAGAACCTGTCCGAATAATACCAGTCCTGCTCCAAACAGAATCGTGAGAGCAAGGCCAAACCTCATGGTGCCGTTTTTTCGCATGGAGGAAGTTTATGGTGCCGATTGTTTTGCGTCAAGATACGAATAGTGCCGGCTTCTGTTTTTCTTACTGCCGTTTATCTTGTGTAATGTGTTGACCTTCTCGATTCTATTCAATATATTTTTATCGAAATATATTGATTGAAACATTCATGGGAGGCCACGATGAAAATAGTAATAGTAGGCGGCGTAGCAGGCGGCGCATCCACAGCTGCTCGGTTAAGGCGGTTGGATGAAGATGCGCAGATAATCATGTTCGAACGGGGAGAATACGTCTCCTATGCAAATTGCGGCCTCCCCTATTACCTCGGAGGGACAATAACCGACCGGGAACGACTTTTTGTTCAAAACCCGGAAAAATTCAAGAAAAACTACAACATCGAAGTGCGTATCCGCTCCGAGGTCGAACAGATAGACCGGGAAAAGAAGGAAATTACCGTCAAGAACCTCGAATCCGGCGAGGAATACTCCGAATCATATGATAAACTCGTTCTTTCGCCGGGGGCCGAACCGATCCGCCCTCCCATACCCGGCATCAAAGAAGAGGGGATTTTCACCCTCCGGAATGTTCCCGATACCGACAGGATCCGGGAATTCCTCGATCAAAAGAAGCCCAAACGCGCAGTTATCGTTGGAGCCGGCTATATCGGTCTGGAGATGGCGGAAAACCTTCATAACCGGGGAATCTTCGTGACCATCGTGGAGATGTCCGACCAGGTTATGAATGTCCTGGACTACGAAATGGCCTCCCTGGTCCATCAGCACCTGAAGACGAAAAAGGTCGAATTCTACCTGAACGACGCGGTTTCCTCCTTCAATCGAAGGAACAACCGGCTGGAGGTTACTCTCAACAGCGGGAAAAGTCTGAATACCGACCTCGTAATACTCTCCATCGGAGTCAGACCGGACAGCAGCCTTGCCAAAGATGCCGGCCTGGACACAGGAGAGAGGGGCGGTATCGTGGTCGACAACTTCATGGCAACGAAAGACCCGGATATCTATGCCCTCGGAGATGCCGTAGAAATGGCCAACCCCATCACAGGGATTCCCGGCGCCATCCCCCTCGCCGGTCCGGCAAATAAACAGGGCAGAATAGTCGGCGACAACATCATTTTCGGGAACAGGAAAACCTTTGCAGGCGCCATCGGAACGGCAATTGCCCGGGTATTCGATATTACCGTTGCTACTACAGGTGTATCCGAGAAAGCCCTCAAAAAAGCGGGAATGAACTACACTTCATCGATTATCCACTCATCTGCTCACGCCGGTTACTACCCGAATGCCATGCCTGTTACCATCAAGACGATTTTCAATCCGGACGACGGGCGGCTCTACGGATCACAAATCGTAGGCTACGAAGGGGTCGATAAACGGATCGATCTCTTTGCCTCGGTGCTCCGAATCGGCGGCTCGGTATTCAACCTGGAGGAACTCGAACACGCCTATGCTCCCCCTTACTCTTCAGCGAAGGACCCAATCAACTATGCCGGATTCGTTGCGGAAAACATCGTCAACGGTTTGAGCCGGCACATCCACTGGAAGCAGCTTTTGGAAATGGATGAGCGCAAGATCTTCCTCCTGGATGTCCGCACTCGGGAAGAAAATGAACTCGGCACCATTGAGGGAGCAGTTAATATTCCCATGGACGAAATCCGCGGGCGAATCGATGAGATTCCACGAGACAAATCGATCATCGTATTCTGTCAGGTGGGTCTGCGCGGCTACCAGGTCGAAAGAGTTCTCCGGCAGCGCGGTTTCGAGGATATTTACAATCTCTCGGGAGGGTACAAAACCTACGAATTCGTAACTCAGAAGCAGAGCAACGAGGACATTTATGACGGTGAATACATCGACATCGATGATCAGATATATCAGAAAACCCCGAGTCCTAAAAGTGAAATCATTGAGCTCGACGCTTCCGGGCTCCAGTGCCCCGGTCCCATTATGAAACTCAAACAGCAGATTGACCAAATCGATACGGGTACACAGATCCGTGAAGTAGCTACCGATCCGGGATTTGCCAAAGATGTGGCCTCCTGGTGCAACATGACCGGCAACCAGCTCGTCGACCTCAAGGAGGAAGGGGCCACCGTTACAGCGGTTATAGAGAAGGCCGGAGGGGAACCATGGACCGGTGCACCTGCAAAGCAGTCAGGAGAACCCCGAAGTGCAACAGGCATCACCACCGGCAAACCGGTACCCACCCAGGAAGTTACCCAGGTCGTTTTCAGCGATGAACTGGACCGCGGGCTTGCCACCTTTGTTATCGCCAACGGCGCTGCCTCCTCCGGAAAGCAGGTCACCCTCTTTTTTACCTTTTGGGGACTCAACCTGTTGAAAAAACAAAACAGCCCCCGGGTCAAAAAGGACTTCATGGGAAAAATGTTCGGTATGATGCTGCCGTCTCACACCGGTAAATTGAAACTGTCCAAACTCAATATGGGTGGAATGGGATCAAAAATGATGAGAAAACGGATGAAGAAGCTGAACATCGATTCCCTCGAACAGATGATTCACGAGGCCAAGAAAAGCGGTGTTCGAATCGTAGCCTGCCGGATGTCTATGGACGTGATGGGAGTAAAAGAGGAAGAACTAATCGACGGTATCGAGATCGGCGGAGTAGCCGCTTATCTGGAAGCAGCGGGGACGGCCGGTGTAAATCTTTTTATATGAGCTGCAGATCACAGTTCTTCGAGGGTGATCTTCCGCAATCCATCGATATCACCGAACTCGTCGATGAACCGTTCTACCGCAAAGTGGCGGGGAACATAAAGGAGGATCCGGAAAGTCGTCTCTTTCTCTGAATGGGAGTACGAAAGATTGACCGAACGGATCCTCATTCCGAAATCCAAAGCGGCCCGCTTCAATGATTCGGAGGTCAAAGAGCCGGTACGAACCGAAACAGTCAAGACCTTCAGAATACGCTGCTTAAAAATCCGGTGCTCAAAACGATTGAGAACAATCAGGGCAAAGAGTATCAGAACAAAGGTGATCACCGAGGTATAATAAAGACCTGCGCCGATGGTAAGCCCGAGGGCGGCAACCGCCCATATCGAAGCGGCCGTAGTAAGCCCGCGGATATCGGCACCGAATTTGATAATCGCCCCGGCACCGAGAAAACCGATACCGGACACCACCTGAGCGGCAATTCGGCCCGGATCACCCTCTCCTCCTGCGTTAAAAAGAACAGGCACGGCGATCGATACGAGCATGAGGATCGTCGCTCCTAAACTGATCAGAATATGGGTGCGAAACCCGGCCGGTTGATCGTGAAACTCCCGTTCGATTCCGATAAAAGCACTGAGGACCAGACTCAAACCGAGACGCAAGAGCACTTCCGGAAAGGGGATGACGAAGAAAAACTCCCCCGAAGGAAGAAGCGAGGCAATGTCCATGGTTGAATTATAGCCGAACCTGCCCGGTTACTGCAAATCCCCGGTGAGCTGTTCCAGGTAGCCCTTGATCGAAGCGATCTTCCTGGAGAACTCCTCCCTCTTTGCCTGCTCCTTTTCGACCACTTCCTCAGGAGCATTCTCGAGGAACTTTTTGCCCGAAAGCTTCTTTTCCGTTTTCTCAAGCAGCCCCTCGAGCCGGGTGACCTCTTTCTCCATTCGGGACCTTTCCTTGGGGAGATCGATCAGTTCACGGATATGGAGATAGGCATGAAAGCCCTCCCCTACCGCCGTAATCGTGTCGGCGCTCCTGCTTACCTCCGGACCGATTGCCGCTACCTCCGCTCCCATGAGCACTTCGATAATCGAGCGGTGCTTCTGCAAAAAGGAGGCATATGCATAATCGTTTTCGGTAAAAATGCTGACCCGAAATCTCTGAGAGGGGGGTATTGTAAACTCGCTGCGGGCTGTTCGAACAAGCCGCACCAGTTCCATCAGTGAAGCGAATTCCTTTTCAACCTGAAGGTCCTCCCGCTGCTTCAATGGCCGGGGATAATCCGCATTGATCAGCGCCCCCCTGCTCTTTTCGGCGGGGAGCTTCTGGTAGAGCTCCTCGGTAAGAAAGGGAAGAAAGGGATGCAAAAGCCGCAGTGATTCCTCGAGGAGGGCTACCAGAAGCGAGAGAATGCGCTGCTTTTCTGCATTATCACCTCCATAGAGGGAGGGCTTTGCCGCCTCGAGGTACCAATCGCAGTAATCATTCCAGAAAAATTCGTAGACCTCGTGGGCTGCGTCATTGAACCGGAAGGAGGCCATCGCCTCTTCGACACCGGCGGAAGTCTTGTTCAGACGGTGATAGATCCACCGGTCGATATCGGAATACTCCTGTGGCGGGACCTTCACCAAAGACCCCTCTTCCAGGTTCATCAAAATAAACCTGGCAGCATTCCAGACCTTATTGGCAAACTTCGAACCGATCTTGAAGGTGTTTTCATCGAGCAGTATGTCCTGCCCCTGGGCCGCGAGAAAAGCCAGGGTGAATTTCAATGCGTCCGCCCCGTATTCTTCAACGACCTGAATCGGATCGATACCGTTCCCCAGACTCTTGGACATCTTTCTACCCTGCTTGTCTCGAACCAGCTGATGGATATAGATATCCCTGAAGGGCACCTCTCCCATAAACTCAATACCGGCCATGATCATCCTGGCGACCCAGAAGAAAATAATATCATAGGCGGTAACAAGAGCGGTTGTAGGATAGTAGGCAGCAAGATCTTCCGTCTTATCCGGCCAGCCGAGGGTGGAAAAGGGCCAGAGCCAGGAAGAAAACCAGGTATCCAAAACATCCTCGTCCTGACGGATATTGCTGCTTCCGCAGGAAGAACAGACGGAGGGATCTTCGCGCTCCACCATCATGTGGTTACAGTCATCGCAATACCAAACAGGGATTCGGTGACCCCACCAGAGCTGGCGGGAAACACACCAGTCACGGATGCCTTCGAGCCAGCGCACGTAGGTGTTCTCCCAACGCTTGGGATAAAAACGGAGTTTTCCGTCTTTCCAGGCCTGCAGAGCCTTGTCCGCTAAAGGCTTCATCCGCACGAACCACTGGTCGGACAGGTAGGGTTCTACGGCGGTATTACATCGGTAACAGTGTCCCACCTGATGACTGTGCTCCTGTTCTCGGATGAAAAACCCGCCTTTTTTCAAATCCTCCACTACCGCTTTCCTGCCCTCTTCTACCGTCATGCCCCGGTATGCCGGCGGCACCGCTTCGTTGAGCCGGCCGTCCGGCCGGAGGATATTGATCGCCTCGAGCTGGTGCCGCATACCCATTTCCCGGTCGTTCGGGTCATGGGCAGGAGTGACCTTGACCGCTCCTGTTCCGAATTCCCGATCGACATACGAATCCGCCACAATGGGGATCTCTCGATCGGTAAGGGGGAGTTTGAGTGTCTTTCCAATCAGGTGCCGGTACCTCTCGTCGTCCGGATGCACGGCAACTCCCGTGTCGCCGAGGAGGGTTTCAGGCCGGGTAGTTGCAATCTCGAGGCTCCCGCTTCCGTCGGTGAGGGGATACGCAATATGATACATTGCTCCCTGCACCTCCTGGTGATCCACCTCGTCGTCGGAAAGGGCGGTCCCGCAGGAATGACACCAGTTAACCAGATAGCGTCCTCGATACACCAGTCCCCGTTCGTAAAGGGAGACAAAAACCTCACGGACCGCCCTGGAAAGCCCTTCATCCATGGTAAACCGTTCCCGGTCCCAGTCGCAGGAAGCCCCGATCCGTTCGAGCTGCCGCACAATGTGCGCGTGATGGTCCCGCTTGACCTCCCATGTCTTTTCTACAAAGGCCTCCCTGCCGATTTCCTCCTTGGCGATTCCTTCGGAGAGAAGGCGGCGCTCTACCACGTTCTGGGTAGCGATCCCTGCATGATCGGTACCCGGGACCCAGAGGGTATTCTTGCCGAGCATGCGGTGATATCGGACCAGTACATCCTGCAGGCAGTTGTTGAGTCCGTGTCCCATATGGAGGACCCCGGTAACATTCGGCGGGGGTATTACTACGACAAAGGGGTCGGCTTCCGGGCGGTTCGGTTTGAAATATCCGCCGTCGCGCCAGAATGCATAGATTCTGTCTTCGAAATCCTTGGGATTATAGGCCTTTGCAAGCTCGATCGAGGGCATGCATGCTCCTTGTTGTTTTCAGGGATTTCAGCATACTATCAGAAAAGAGATGACGCTTCAAGGAAGAAGGATTATTGTGCCGGCAATGAAACCAAATACTTTTTTTTCCACAATCATTCCCGCCGCCCTTTTCGTTCTGATTTTCCCCGCAGTCTTAGATGCCCAGAATGGAGAAGAAAACCCATCGGGGCCTGCACTGGCAGAAAAGCTTTCAACAGAGGGCTTTGAGTCGAAGGTGGCCGAGGTATTTCGCGAGGTCGACCGGCGCCGTTTTTTGCCTGGATTTCAGCAGGACCGAGCCGACAGAAACATCCCGCTCCCCTTAGAGAACGATCTGATCCAGGGTTCTCCCGGCCTGTACGCCCGTATTCTGACCGAACTCGAGGAGGAAGAGAGCCGGCGTGTTTTGATAATCGGTCCTGGAGCGGAATATTTTACCGAACTTTCTTCACTGCTCTTCGAAACAGTGCATCCAAGAGGAGATCCCTCAGAAGAACTCTCGCAGCTCATAGAAGATGGGGTTACCTTCGATGCAGTGGTTGTCCATGCCGGGCTCCGTGCCGTCCCTCATGCTTTCACCAAACTCGCAGGAAATTCCGGCTTGCTCATTCTGCCACTGGAAAGCCCCGAAGGATTTCAGCTGCTTACCCTTTTCCGAATGACCGCTCAAACAGAGAATGATTCGGCTGACGGAGAAATATTCTCAATCGAGGTTATCGGAACTTGTATGCTTCATTCCCGCGAGCCGGGAGAGCTCCTTCGGGGGAAATAGAGCCTGGGAAGAAACTCAGTATTTTTGAGCACCTTCGCGGCGGGAACGTTCGATCTTTTCCATCTTCCGGTAGTATTTGGCCTGTTTTTCTATCTCTTCCGTATCGGAACAGTGAATTTTGTTATCCACTATCCGAAACTTTTTGTTCTTGAACAAATCTGCGGCAGCAGTTTTCCCCTCTCCGGGAGAGAGACCGGCCATTTTCACAAGCTCCTTGGGCCCGAAATCAAAGGTATAGGCCTCGTTGGAATTGATTTCCACCCGGTTTTTTTCGAGTTGTATCAGCATTGCGTCAAAGAGCCTTCCGAGGGGATGGTGAATAAGTGTGTTGGCGAGTTGTTTGTAGATAAACCAGATGCGCTCGGCCAGAAGCTGGGTCAGACGGGTAATAATCTGCGGCTGTGCCTTGATAAAATCCCCGAAGTTTTCTTTATTCACGGTTAATACAACCGAATCTTCATAGGCAATTGCTGATGCGGAACGGGGTTTGTCTTCGAGAATTGCCATTTCACCGAAAATGTCGCCGGTTTTGAGAACAGCAAGAAGGACCTCATTGTCATCCACTATCTTCGTGATCTTTATACTACCCTTTTGGATGATAAAGAGTTCCTTTCCCGGCTGACCTTCGGAAAAAAGCATGGTGTCCTTCGGATAGGAACGAGTAAACTCTTTTTCTCCGGGTTCGAGATAAACCGCGCTGGCGTAGGGCTGAATCTTTGCCATCCGCTCTTTCGCTGTATCGAGCTGCATTCCATCGGGACAATACTTCGTATATTGATAATAGGCATAGTAGGCCTGGTTGTATTGACTCTGTTTCGCATAGTATTCGGCTACGTTGAACAAATGGTTTTCGTCCGGTTCCGCTGAATTCTTGAAATTGATACGGGTAAGAGCCTCATCGAGGTAGCGCATCTTTTTCGAAAACCCCTGGATGATTTTCATAGCTACCGGCGCATTATTTTTTATGAGCGTTCCATAATTGTCTTTGTGAACCGAGATGAGCGCAACGTCGGTGAGGGCCTGTGCTGTTTCGATATGGCTGTGGGAGGACATGGTGGAAACAACACCAAAAAAATCCCCGGGGGCAAGGACGTTTCCGCCTTCTTCCTCGACAACCTCAACCTCTTTGCTGATGGTTATCTTACCCTGCCGGATAATGTAGAAATACTCAGCTTGCTGCTTGCCTTCTACAATGATGTAGGCGCCTTTTTTGAAATTGACTATTGATAAATGGAGCGAACTACTCATATATCCCCGGCATTTCCCCCGAACGTGTTAATAAGTATATGGGTCGACTTTCTCCTTTGTCAATGTACGGAAGGCATAACCTCTGCTGATGCGGTATCATTCCTCAACAATCGGATATCGAGCACAGAGATCTCTCACCTTTTCACGTACACCCCCTATAGTCTGTTTATCGCCCTTTGAACGGAGAACTTCAAGAATATAATTACCGATTTCTTCCATATCCTTTCCGACCATCCCGCGGCTGGAAACAGCGGGGGTGCCGATACGGATGCCGGAGGTTACGAGAGGGCTCTTGGTATCGAAGGGGATACTGTTTTTGTTAACGGTGATGTTCGCTTCGTCGAGAATGGCCTCCGCCTCTTTGCCGCTGAGACCGAAACCGGATACATCGAAGAGGATCAGATGATTATCGGTTCCGCCGGATATGATCCGTGCCCCGCCGTCGGATAGAGTTTTCGAAAGTACTTCGGCATTTTTTACAATATTGAACTGATATGCCTTGAAATCCTGCTGCATTGCCTCCTTCAGGGCAACAGCCTTGGCGGCGACGATATGCATCAAAGGTCCGCCCTGCATTCCCGGCATAACGGCGGAATCCATAATCTCCGAATATTTGCGAAGACGCCCGGACTTGGGTGCTTTGATTCCGAGAGCGTTCTCCTTGTCTTTCCCGATCAGAATTACACCGCCTCGGGGACCACGGAGTGTTTTGTGGGTCGTACTGGTGGTAAAATCTGCATACGGAAGCGGAGTGGGATGCGCACCTGCGGATACGAGTCCGGCAATATGCGCCATATCAACCATGAAGAAGGCGCCAACCCTGTCCGCTATTTCACGAAATCGGGGAAAATCGATGGTCCGGGGATAGGCAGATGCACCGGCAATAATGAGTTTGGGCTGTACCTTCTCTGCAATCTCGGCAACCTGGTCGTAATCTATCTGTTCGGTTTCCCGGGAGACCCCGTAGTGCTCGATATTGTAGAGCTTTCCGGAAAAATTCATGGCGGCCCCATGGGTCAAATGTCCACCGTGAGCGAGATCCATACCCAGAATAGTATCTCCCGGCTGTAAAATCGCAAAATACACCGCCATATTCGCCTGACTGCCTGAATGGGGCTGAACATTGGCGTAATCACAGGAAAACAGCTCTTTAGCCCGTTCAATGGCGAGGTTCTCGGCTACATCGACGTGCTCGCAGCCACCGTAGTAACGCTTTCCGGGGTAGCCTTCGGCGTATTTATTGGTAAGTACCGTCGACGCTGCTTCCATCACAGCAGGTGATGCATAATTTTCCGATGCAATAAGTTCGAGTTTTTCAGCTTGTCGTAGTTCTTCATTTTTGATTACTTGATACAGCTCGGGGTCAACCTGCTGCATGGATATTGACTTCATACCATGAACTCCCTTTGTTTCTTCGCCGGCAATAGCCCTACCATAGCGTTTATCGATGGAATTGACAATACAATCCGGGGTTCTGAATCAATAGATCCCGATCAGCTCATATTCAGGCCACTCGGTAGAATATGACTCAACCGGTCCGCTCGCTTCTTCATGAATAGCCTGGAAAGAAAAGTCATTCGTAGCAATTCGGCCGGACGGGTCCATCCTTCCGGCCTCAACGAGCCCCCGGGTAAGGGCAATGTGCCGGTTGTCCAGAATTCCGAAATAAGAATCGGCTGCCTCGGGGGGAACAACAGGCCCGACACCGCCTATCCTCGCGTTATCCGCTTGAGGGATATCGGAAGGCACCCATCCTACTCCCTGCAGATAGTGTTCGCTCCAATAGTGCCGGTGCAGCCCGCCCCGTTCATCTACATAATATCCGCTTACCGGCCTGGCCGGTATACCTGCCGCCCGGGCTAAAGCCGAGTAAAGCACTGCGTAGCCGAGAGCATCGAGCTGCTCTGCTTCAACGAGCTCCTCCGGCTCGAGAGAACCGGAATCCTGAACAAATTCACAGGTATCGATCAGATAGCGAAAGATACGTTCGGCCTTGCGGTGCGGTGACCTGAACCTTCCGGTTATCCTGTCCGAGAGGGTTTGAATCGCTTCAGCATCAGAGGGCACCAGATCGTTTGAACGGGTATAGCGTCGATACAGAGGATCCTTTCGGCGGTAATCCTGATATCGATCATCATCCACACGCACGGAAACCTCGTAACGGTCGAACATGATCGTTTGCGAGATAACGAGCGGGGATTCCCCTGTATCCTCTCCTGAAAGACTGAATAACATTAATCCGTTAAAATTCTCGAGCACCGGTTTCCGGCTGCGGTCGAGTATCTGGATATTTCTCTGCTGAGGAGCAGGAGCAGGTCCCGGATACCAGAGATAGAGCGTACCCTCTTCCCGGCTTTCCAACTCAGTCACGAGAAGACGGGAAGACATAGCGTAGGTCGTCTTATCGGAAAAAACTTTTTCGCCGAAAGTGCCGTCGACTTCAAAAAATTCCTGGTTGCTTTTTCCTTTTCCCGTCTCAATCAGAACATTTCCGGTACTCGCACCGTCGGGCACCAGGACCTCTATTACCTCATCGCTCCAGTTTAGATAGTCCAGATCCGGACTGCAGGCCACATACCTCGTCTGATCTTCGGTCTGATCTTCCGTCATCCAGGTAAAAAGAACCCGTGCGCCGTCCCGATTCACTCCGAAATTTCCGCCTCGTATGCTAACGGGTGTCCCTATGCTCCCGCTCTGGGGCTGGAGAGAGTTGATAAAGGGAACCCCCGGTTCCGTACCGGACTCGACAACCTCCGGAATATCACGTTCGTCGGCAAACAGAAGGCCGTTACTTGTCCCCGAATCGGTTTTTACCTGTATAAGTCCGGTTTGAATCCCCTCCGGCAAAGATAGCCGGATACGATTCGGCTCCCACTGCCGGTAGGCGGAAGAAGTGGGGACAAATCCTGAAAAGCTCACTTGCCCGGGCCGGTTCCCGAAATTTTCTCCCTCGATAACGATAATGTCCCCCGGCCTTCCTGTATCAGGACTGACCGACGATATCTCAGGGGGAGCTCCCGTGAGCCTGGACGAAAAAACAAAGATTATCGCTACAACAATAAAAAGAAGGATGGGGATGATTTTCCGAATGGTACGCTTATTCCCGGTCTGCTGGTTTTCCACGAGATGCCTCTTCCGCAGGTATAATCAGTTTTTTTTACTGCTTTCCGATGTATTCTCTACCTCATCCCCTTCGGCTTCGTAGGGAAGCACCTGCACCTCCAGCTGAATGACCGAAGAACCGCTCTTGCCCTTCGCATGCCTTCCGAGGGGGAAAAAATAGATCCTTTCTCCCAGATCCACGGGAATACTTTTGATGGTACTGATATATTTCACCTCTTCCCCCGGTGAAGATCCAACCCAGACCTGCCCCTGGGCTATCAGGAGTACACTGTTTTCGTCTTGGTTGTAGGGAGTAAACTCGGCAATTATTTTAACATTCGTTCCGAGCAGCTTGATATTAACCGGCTTCCCCGAAAGAGTAACATCGAGTTTCTCCGCATTCCAACTAACTTCGGAATCTTTCTGGAGGATACTGGCGGTAATTCTCAGGGAATAGGCACGGCCGTTGACTATGGCCGTTATGGGGTCGAGGACCTCCTTCTCTACCACCTGATCACTGCCTTCGTTCTGTAAACTCTCTCCGGCTTCGGCGGCCTGCAAGGGGAAAAGCACTGCTGTGAAAAACAACAGCAGAAACGCCGGACCGGTTAACCGCTTTCGGAAATCTTTTCTCACCGCACCACCTGGTTCCATTGTTCATTCTCGCGAATGAGTGCCGGCTCACCAATAATCATAAATTCCTGCTCGCCGGGGATCTCGATTATCACTTCGTTGGATTCGCGGCCCTGATCGAGGAATTCAGGAATCATAACAGAACTCGAATGCAGCCCCTGAATACTCTCGTTGGCATAAAGCAGCTGGGTCGGCTGCCGTTGTAACGCCGAATTCTGGCCGAGAAAGTAGATAAACCCCCCGGCAAAAACCAGGAAAAGGGCCGAAGCCGCAAGAACCACCGGCATCGGCAAACCGATCCTTCTTGCCCAAAAGCCGTCCGCCCCCCGTCGATGGGCATAGAGGATGCCCTCGTACACCCGCCGCTTGTGGGCCTCGAAAGCAGGTATATCCGCCTCATGCAAACTGATCCTCGTCTGATCGAGCTGTTCCAGTGTCACCTTACATTTCCGGCAGTCTTTCACATGCTCGGTGATTTCCTGCATTCTTTCTGTGCTCAACTCACCGTCGAGATATGCGGATAGGGTGGATTCATTCGGACACATCATTGTTCCCCTCTTTTCAGCAGCTCGGCCAGCTTCTCTCGTCCCCGATAGACACGGACCTTTACATTCGATTCGGAAATCCCGAGAAGATTGCCGATCTGCCGATAATTCAGCTGTCCATATTCCTTCAACACCAGTACCGAACGCAAGTTGTATGGAACCTCGTTGAGGGCTCGCTGAACCTCTTCCTTTGATTCTTCGTGGAGAAAGAGGTCTTCACCGGAATGGTTCGGTCTTTCAGGCTCCCTGAGAGCCCGTTGGTACGCCCGTTTCTCCCGGGCCTTCCGCTTTTCATTATTGTAACACAGATTTTTTGTTACGCGAATAAGCCAGTACCGCGCCTGATCGAGATCGGGAAGATCGGGGGCTTTCTCGTAGTATTTCAGGAAAGATTCCTGGGATATCTCTTCTGCGACAGTCATATTTCCAGTGATTCTATATGCGATGCTGAAAATGGTATGAAAGAGAGTCTGGTAAACAGTTGTGAACGAAATCGCCTCATGTTCTATACTCATAAACAATTACCGGAGCATTTCGTTACACAACGAAACCTTTTCCTGCCGCCTTGTATTCAACGTTTGCGCTTCCAGCGGGTCCCATCCGGCCCATCCTCCAACAATATACCCCGTTTTTCGAGGTCTTCCCGAATGGTATCCGCTCGTTCGAAATCCCTGTTTTTTCGAGCAGCGTTCCTTTCCTCGATGAGACGGGAGAGCTCCTCTTCGAGATTTTCCTCGGCAGTGTTTTCGATCAGCCCCAGTCCGAGCATCCTGTCCATAAACCCGATAGCCGAAAGGGCTTGCTCCGGGGGAACCTGAGTGTCCTTGATCATTTTCCAAAGAACAGACAGAGCCTGGGGTACATGAAGATCATCCTGCATTCGGGAGGTAAAATCAGAAAGGTATGCGGCCGCTTTTCCTTCGGGATGTTCGGGAACGCTGTCGGCGCGGCGGCGGAAATCCGCTATCCGATCGAGAAGAGACAATCTGGCCGAACGAGCGGCATCCAATGCTTCGGGAGAAAACTGGAGCTGGCTCCGGTAATGCCCCCCGAGACAGAAATACCGGAAATCCATCGAATCGTATCCCTTTTCGGTCAATGAGCTGAGCGTCATGATATTGCCGAGGGATTTCGACATTTTATCCTTATCGAGTACCAAAAATTCTCCGTGGAGCCAGTACCGAACCCAAGGATGCACCCCTGTTGCCGCTTCAGCCTGGGCAATTTCGTTGGTATGATGAACATTTATATGATCCACGCCACCGCAGTGAATATCGAATTTATCACCTAGGTATTTCATGCTCATGGCACTGCACTCGATGTGCCATCCGGGATATCCCCGTCCCCACGGAGAGTCCCAAACCATAGCCTGCCGCTCGAACTTGGAATTGGTAAACCAGAGTACGAAATCGGCAGGATTTCGTTTATTTTCATCCACCCCGACACGGGCTCCGGCTTGAAGGTTCTGCCGATCCAACATAGCCAGTTCTCCATAGTGGGGAAAACTCGTAACATCGAAGTACACGTTCCCGCCGCTTATGTAGGTGTGTCCTTTGGCTTCGATCCGCTCGATCAGCCCGATCATATCCTGAATGTGATCGGTTGCCTTGCAGACAATGGTAGGCCGTATAACGTCGAGATTGTCGAGATCTGAAAAAAAGGCATTCGTAAAGTGCTCGGCAATCTCCCAGACCGTCATCCCCTGTTCCCTGGCAGAACGGATCACTTTGTCTTCTCCCTCGTCGGCATCATCGGTGAGATGTCCCACATCGGTCACGTTCATAACGTGTTCCACCGAATATCCAAGATACTCGAGCGTCCTCCGAAGAAGGTCTTCGAAAATATAGGTGCGGAGATTACCGATATGGGCATAGTTATAGACAGTGGGACCGCATGCATACATCTGTACGCGGCCGGCTTCGAGACTGACGAAATCCTCTACACTTCGTGTCAGTGTATTAAAGAGACGCAGGGACATGAATGATCCTCCAGAGGGAATGACAAGCTACCGGGAATTCTGTAGATTTTTTTCCTTTGGTCCAGTAGTATCGACTCGTGTTGCTTACTTTACGTGATTACCTCGAAAAAATCAAGTTTGCCGGCGAGGTTCGGTGCAACGAATCCATGCGCCTGCACACCTCATTCAGAACAGGCGGCCCAGCTGACCTCTATACGCGTCCTGCCGGTGTCGAGGAGTTGAAAAGGCTTGCAAAGACGGCCGCCCAAATGGGACTGCCCCGCCTGCTTCTCGGTTCGGGCGCTAATGTTCTGGCCGCGGATGCCGGCATC
>JAIPGG010000025.1 GCA_021736255.1 Spirochaetales bacterium
TCGGGCTGCACATTCAGTCTCCCGAACAGCTGGTCAAAAAGCTTTCAGGAGGACAGCGGCAGGGGGTTGCCATTGCCAGGGCCCTCTTTTTCGAGGCGAAAATGGTAATCCTGGACGAACCTACCATCGCCCTTTCAGTCAAGGAAGTCCGGGAAGTGCTCGAGTTCGTCGAACGGATGCGCTCGAAAGGAATTTCGGTCATCCTGATCGATCACAATATGCACCACATTTTTTCAGTGGCCGACAGGATTGTAGCCCTGGCACACGGGCGCATACTGACCGACGTAGAAACAGATAAGAGCTCCGTTGATGAAATCTCGGATCTTCTGGTAGAGGAAACCCTGGGACAGGTTAGATAAGATGCTGGATAAACTGAGAGAATTCAGAAATTTTGCACTGACAAAACGATACGTGGGACCGCTGGCAATCCTGGTCGTCCTGGTTATCGTGCTCGCGATTATTGTTCCGGAAAACAATTTTCTGCGAATGGGAAACATCAGGAACCTCCTCTCTTTCGGGCCCGAGTTCGGTATTATCGTACTCGGAGCGGGAATGCTGATGATCGCCGGGGAATTCGATCTTTCGGTCGGTTCGGTACTCGCCTTTTCCGCTATGATCTTTACCTTTTTGTACAATGGAGGAGTTCATCCGTTTCCGGCACTGATTATAACAATGGGCGTCGGGGCCGGCATCGGCTTTATAAACGGCATTATAACGGTAAAAGCGCGAATACTGTCGTTTGTCGCCACCCTCGGCGCCATGTGGGCCTGGCGGGGCCTTACCCTGCTGATAACCGGCGGCGACCAAATCCCGATAGACCCTTCCCTCTATCCGGGATTCACCATCGCTATGACCGGCGAACTCTTCGGCTTCTTTCCCATGCAGGCAGTTTGGTTTATAATTCTCGCTTTCGTGCTGAGCTTCGTACTCCACCGGCATAAATACGGCAACTGGGTCTATTCCACCGGCAGCAACTCGCAGGCGGCCAGATCGATGTGCATCAACACGGGAATGGTAAGGATCACGAGTTTCATGATCGTGAGCACCCTGGTGGGTTTTGCCGCTGTTATGCAGCTTATCCGGGTAAGCAGCTTTTCCTCCCGGGTCGGAACCGAATGGGAACTGAAGGTCATTGCAGCCGCTGTGGTCGGAGGAACCTCGCTTCTGGGCGGACGGGGAAGTATGCCGGGAGTCTTTATGGGAGCTCTGGTTATTATCATTATCGAAAATGCCCTGAACGTAGGGCGGCTCCCGTACGAGTGGACATACACGGTCTATGGACTGATAATCATGCTGTCGGCGCTTCTCGATCTCTACATCGAAAAACGAAAGCTGAAATTCACCTAGCAGGGGCGGCATAGTTTACCATACAGCCGGCTCACGATACGATGAGCCGGCATGTCCGGGACCCACCCAAAAGAAGCTGAAGCAGCAAGGACAAAGATTATGGTTTCATCAAAACCAAAGGCGCTCAAACGGAACAACCGGAAAACCATCCTCGAACTCTTTCGTACGGGGGAAAAGATTTCCGTCGCAGAAATTTCCGACCGAGCTGAATTGAGCAAAACCACCGTGATGAAAATCATTACCCATTATATCGAAAACGGCTTCATCGAAGAACACGGGAAGGGATCATCTACCGATGAAGGGGGTAAACGCCCGGTCCTCTACCGGCTCAACAGCAGGCGGGGATTTGTCATCGCCGTACAGATTTTTCCTACCGAAATTCACAGCGTCCTTACCGACCTAACGGCAAAGATCCTGAACAAACGCATCACACCAATCCGGGAAAACGAGAGCCTATCCGAAGTAATGGACATTATCAGCGGGAACATCCAGGAGCTCATCGAGGAAGGCGGAATTCAGAAAGACCGTATTATCGGCATTGCCCTTGGAAATCACGGAATAACCGACTTTTACCGCGGTCTCTCCCTCTTTGCCCCCCATTTCCCCAGCTGGGGAGACAATGTCAATCTACGGCAAAAGCTCGTAAAACGCCTCGACTGGAAAGGGCCTCTTTACATCGACAATCAGATCCGGTTTCAGGTCCTGGCCGAGCAGAAACTCGGAGCTGGAAAGGGCAAGGAGAATATTGTCGTGGTCGAAGCAGGTGCGGGATTGGTAGCAGGCATCATCGTATCGAACTCCATCAAGCGCGGGGTTCACGGGCTGGCAGGTGAAATCGGTCACACGATCCTCAATCCACAGGATGATTTCCAGTGCGCCTGCGGCGGCCATGGCTGCTTTGAATCCCTCGTGTCCACTACCCGCCTGATGAATCAGGTCAGAGACAAGCTTCCCGATAACCCCGAATCCCTCCTGGCAGGAGCCTCCGAATCGGGCCCCCATGAACTTACCCTCGAACAGGTCTTCGATGCGGTAAAACAAGGAGATGATTTCGCGAAAAGCTGTCTCGATGAGATAATCAAATGGTTTGCCATCGGCCTTTCGAATCTGGTCCTGACGCAAGACCCGGACATGATTATCCTCCACGGGGCCTATTCGGCAGCCGGAAACTACTTTATCGAGAAATTACGAAAGGATCTGCAATCCGTTACCCTCAAACACCTGAAAAAAGAGGTCGGGCTCGAATATTCTCCCTTCGGCAAAGAAGAAGGAGTAATCGGTGCGGCGCTCTTTGTTCTAGCCGAATATTTCGAAAAGCCCGAACTCTACGAAAACTAGGCAAATATAGGAGCAAAGCATGAAAGGTTACCGTCTTCCAAAAGCGGAGGTTGTCAAGGCTATCGAAAAGAAAGAACCAAGTCATATCCCCGGATGGTACGACTGGATCGCCGACGAGACCTGGGAATTGTTCGGAGACCGACTTTCATCCCTGCTCGAAAATTATCAAAACGATATTATCCTGGCCGACTACGATATGCCCGAAGGCTTTACAGAACCGGCGCCTGGAAGGGATGAATGGCATATTTATTATATCAACGAACCGGGAGTTTTCAGCGGAATGAGGGCTTCCGACCTGAGGGACAGCTGGGAGAAAATGGAATCCACCCTGAATGCGAATTTCCCCGACCCTTCGGCTCCGGGCCGCTTCGAAACAGTGAAACAACTCCGAACCGAGTATCCGGACAACTACATGGTCGGCCACTGGTGGGCCCTCTTTTTTGAACGCTTTATCGCCCTGCAGCCGGAGGCCGAGTTTTTAATGGACCTCTACACCGACCGAGCAAAAATCGTCCGCTTGGGCTGGAAAATGTGTGATTTCTTCTGCGGGATCATCGACGGTTTCGCCGATGCCGGCATGGACGGAATCTTTTTCAGCGACGACCTCGGGTTTTCCAACCAGCTCATCTTCTCTCCCCAGATATTTCGGGAGGTCTTCAAACCCTGGTACAAGAAGATATTCGAACGGATCCACAGTCACGGAATGCACGTGCTCATGCACAGCTGCGGCTACCTGTGGGAGATAATCCCCGACCTGATCGATATCGGCCTGGATGTCCATCATTTTCAGCCGTCGGTTATGGATATCCATAAGTACGTACGTGAATACGGGAAAGACCTCACCTTCTTCGGAGGAATAGACATCCAGGAATTCATGATCGACAACGATCCGGCGGGTATCCGCAGCGGAGTACAAGAGATATTCGAAACCCTCGACCACGACGGCGGCGGCTATATGGCTGGCCCGAGCAACACCCTCATGTCGGACACCCCCTTCGAAAACATCGTCGCCATGTACGAGGCTATGAACGAGTTCGCCCCGCGGCGGTGATTTGCCCGCGGCCGGCCCCCTGCCCCCGCTTGTAATTTGTCCGGCTGAGGTCTACCATAAGGTATGAATAACGAATCCGAAACAGTATCCGGCATTCCCGACCACTCACAGCGTCGGCTCGCCGTTTTAATCGATGCCGATAACGCCCAGCCGTCCATCACCGAGGCGCTCCTGTCGGAAATAGCCACCTACGGACTGGCAAGTGTAAAACGCATCTACGGAGACTGGACCACTCCGAGCCTGAGCGGATGGAAATCCGTCCTCCTCGAACACTCCATTCAGCCGGTACAGCAGTTCCGCTACACTGTCGGCAAGAACGCCACCGACAGCGCCATGATCATCGACGCCATGGACCTGTTGTACACCCGCCGCTTCGACGGCTTCTGCCTGGTCTCCAGCGACAGCGACTTTACCCGGCTGGCTTCCCGTATCCGCGAAGAGGGTCTCCTCGTCTACGGAATCGGCGAGAACAAGACCCCCAAGGCCTTTGTCTCGGCGTGCGACAAGTTTATCTTCACAGAGGTGCTCAGGACGCAGGAAGACACCGAACCCGCGGTCCGAAAGAAAAGCGCCAACGAACTCAAACAAGACACCAAACTGGTCAGCCTGCTGCGGAACGCTCTGGACGCCGCCTCTGATGAAACCGGCTGGGCCCAGCTCGGAGCAGTCGGCAGCAACATCGCAAAACAAGCCCCGGAGTTCGACCCGAGAAATTACGGCTACAAAAAACTCGGTGAGCTGGCGGCGGCCAGTAAGCTCTTCGAGATCGACGAACGGGTGCAAAACGACGGCCACTCCCGCTCGATCTACCTCCGGGACACCAGAAAGCGCCCCCCCGCTTCAAAAAAGTAACAGCAGCCCGCCGCCTGCTCCGCCTGCAGACGCCCGCTCCGCCGGGCGGCACCGTCTCCAGCGCCGGCGACTGCTCATCAATACCTGCCAAACTCCTTCACCGCCTCGAACATCGTCTGAATATTCTCCGGCGGAATATCGGACTGCATGTGATTTGCCGAAGTCAGGACGTAACCGCCGCCTTCACCGAAGGTTTCGATACAGCGCTGAACATCGGCCTTTACATCATCGGCACTGCCGGTCAGAGCCTGCTTCAAGTCGACCCCGCCCATGAAAGCCATCCGGTCGCCGAAGTCTTTTTTGACCTGGGGCCAATCCATGGAAGGAAGCGGCTCGAGCGGATTGAGGACATCCACCCCGATCTCGGCAAGGCTCCCGATGATCTTGGTAATCGCCCCGTCGGAGTGAAAGGCAACCGGCAGATCCGAGCGGAAATCCTTTACATTTTGCACAATCCGGGCCAGAGCCGGTTTGAACATATCCTCGAAGCTGTTGGGAGAGATCATGATGTCGTCGGTTCCGCCGTAGTCGTCTCCCGGGATCTCGAAGAAATCGACATCCTTGCCGACCTTGTCCAGATAGATCTCCTGAGTACGAATGATCACGTCGGTACACTTGTCTATGATGAGCTTCGAAATCTCCGGCTCGGTGAGCATCTCCACGTAAAAATCCTCCCGCCCGCGGAGAACCGAGGCCTGCTCGAAGGGGCCGTAGGAGTTGACCGCCCTCGCCCCGATCGCCTTGTCGGGATAGGTTTTCTTGAGCCAGGAGATCCGGTCGGCCATCAGATCGAAATCCAGGTACTTCTCCGGATCCGGCCATTCAAAATTTTCGATTTGATCGGCCGAGAGTCCCTGCAGCGGCGGATTGACCGAGGTCACATGAGGTCCCATCCGCTTCCACTCGACACCCCAGGCATCCTTCATGTCTCCGTCCATCCGGGCGCCGCCGATATCGGTAAAACCCGACCAGATATAGCGTGCGTCGGTATCGAAGGCATCGAGAACGCGGTCGTCGTAGTAGTTGGAGTTCCGCGGCTTTTTCCTGCGAAAGGGCGGCATGGGCTTATCTATGCCGAGATACTTTAACGTGTTGAAGTACGTGTCGTCGTTGAGGGTGTAGTAACTCCCCCACAGGACCGCCGGGACCCGGTCGGGCACCTGCCGGTTCATAGCCGTAATAACGCGTTCTTTCGATGACATGGTACTCATTATTCGTCTCCTTTTACCCGGCCTTCTTTGACAGCCGCGGGTTTGTATTTTGACTCCGACCCCTTCGGCACGATGCAGATCATTCCGAGCCCCTCGCCGAAAGGCGTGAGCCACTGATGCTCCTCGTCGCCGGGAATGAAGATCGCATCTCCCGGGTGAATCTCGGTCTGGTAATCCTCTCCGTTGTGCCGGCCGGTAAGCAGCCCGTGTCCGGAAACCACAAAGACCTCGTGCTCATGGGGATGATGGGTTGTCTTCGAGGGATTGGCATCCGGAGGCATATCGATATACCGCATTTCGAAATTCGGCGCTCCCATTTCCTCGGCAACAAGCCAGTGGATCTTCTTCCCCGATGGGGAAGCGGCAATTACTTCCTGGTTTTCAAGATTTGTTTTGAACATTCGCTTCCTTCCTTAAAACATTCTCTGCTTCACCGATATTGTAGCGGAAAGTTGTCGAATTGGAAAGAAAACCACTCCGGGTATTGTCACGCCGGTGAATATATATGATATGCTTTCCCCATGAATAAAAATATACCCCGAGAAAACCAATGCAAACGGGTGGAAGCACGACTCCATGATCTGATCGATTACGTCTACGAATACGCACATCGAAAACGGCTCACTCGAGCCCCTTTCAATGCCTACTACGCGCTGGAAGAGGAATGGGAGAACTATCCGAAGAAGTGGGAAGAGGCCGTTATCGCGATGCTCGCAGCCACGGCAGTGCTGGGAAACCAAAAGAAAACGGCAGCCTTCATACGCTCGATCAAAAACCAACTGACCGAGGTCGAACTCTCCCTCTTCAAGAGGTGGCGCAGCCACCCGTGGTTCTACAGCGCTTTTACCGTTACCAAAGAGCTGGATGAACATTTCGTCGAAGCCAGGCCTATAGGCGACCCTCCCGCCGCCTGGCCGGAAGGCGAGATGCCGGAGAGTCTTATCATCTATTCCCCCCGCATAAGCGACGAATACCGGCACGGCAGCCGTATTTTTATCGCTCTCCTGTGGGAGGGCGAGCAGGCCTTTCATACCTATGGGGCCTTCCTTCCCTTTCAATCACTCAACGAGAATGATCTTCGCTACTTTACCGACGTGATACAAACGAAAGATCTTTCCGCCTCATCTTGTCCTATCAAGGGGATTCCCGAACGCGGCAGCGCGGTCTCCGATACAATAATGCAAGAGCCCCTCAGTTTTCTCAGACTCCTCAGCTTGAGTTCCACTCCCCGCATGCAGGGCCCGAAAGGCGAGCTCTCCGCTTGCGCTTCCGTCGTGCAAGTCACCGATGTAGATTCCCTCGGGGACGAGTCGAAATGGAGAAAGGCCGCCCAGTCCGCCGGAGAGAAGGTATTTCAAGTCCTCATCGAGGAAGACGAAAAAAATGAAATGAGAGCCGGAGCGGTCTATTTCGACGAAGGGGAGTTAATGCACGCCCCCAGGATCTACATCTCGTTCGACACCTCCCGCATCTTTCTCTCCTCTTTTACCGAAGAGACCTACCGGAGAGGGAGAAAAGCTGCAGAGCCTCTGTGCTCCTTCCCCGAACAACCGCAGTCAAAAGCCTCGATCCCGATTGCCGCAAAGGCCCGCCAAATACTCGAGTACCAGGACGAGCTCACGAACCTACAGAGCCTCCTCGAAGAGATGCCTGTCGACGAGGAAGAGGCACCGGGTATAGACGGGGAAGGCTCTGCCGAAGACAACCTGCCCACGAAAGATGAGCTTGATGCGATTGCCCAACGCATTATGGAAAACCACAACGAAGGAGTGGAAGAGGACGACGAGAGTTTTGCACAGGCTGTAGGCATGGATGTCTCGAAGATTGCGCCGATCAGGGAACAACTCAAATCGAAAATCGAGAGCATGGGCGGTGGGAGCGAAAAAGCGGCCGACCGATTCGGCCTGTCACCGAAAGATTTCCGCAAACTGACACAAGAAAGGATACCGGAGGTGGAAGGAGTTCTCCGCTTGAAAACTCCGGAAGAGGTACAGGTTTCGGCAGAACAAGAAGGACACGATCTGTTGCAGCTCTTCTCCGTCAGCCCGGCATATAGATTCACCCGTTGGCTGACCGAAAAGGTGCTTGAAAACGGGTCGCTGCCTGCAACCCAGGCAGGGTACGTGCAAACAAAATACATTCGCGAGGCGCTGGAGAAGAGGATCATCCCCAGCCCCGCAGATCTCATGGAGGAACTGAAGCCGAAAAAGGAAGCTGATTGGACTGAGTTTCACAGTCTGCGAACACTCCTCGAGACCGCACAAATCATCGCCTTCGACGGAAAGCGGTTTCTTCCAGGAAAGGGGAGCGATGAACTTCTGGACAACCCGGCAGAACTCTACCATCATCTTTTTACCGTGTTGTGTACCGGTTACGAATGGGACACACTTCCCCATACTGGACCACTTCCCTATGTTCGAGAACTGATGCCCTTTCTCCTCTATGCGATCCGCAAGCTGTCGCACGAAGCAAGAGAGGCGCAAAAGGAAAATGACGAAGGGTGGTTTTCCAGCGAGCTTCTTTTCCAGCGGTTTATCGCCGCGGCACCCCCGTTAGCTGCCGAATTAAAAAAGGAAGAAAAATACTACGGTAACGGCGAAAGGGGGTTCGGCATCCGTGAAGCATTGAAAATCGGTATGCAAATTGCATTTCTCCGTAACCTTGCAGAACGCCTGGGACTTGTCGAGATCAAAACCAATGAAGAATTACCCGAGGACATGCAGATTCGTCCGACACCGCTGTTCTCGGTCGTTTTTGAATAGTACGAACGTATCAACTAGATCAGAAAAATCAAGATTTCCATTACACATTCAGCAATTGCCGAAAAACCTCTTTCTCTTTGTTGATCAAATCGCAAACAAGCAGATACGCCCGTTCAATCTTCGGTCTCCCGAATCTTTTTGCCTCGATTTTCAGTTGATCCACGTTCACCCTATCCAGATTCTGTAAACGCAATTCCCGTAGATAATCCGGGTCGTCGCCCCCCGGAGTGATGTAAACAAGATCGAGAAGAGCTTTTTCGGGGGAAGCGATAGCTGCTTCGTTTCCTGAATCCAGCTGCTTCATTCGAAAACCACCGAAGTATTCCGGTTTGATATGCCGGAACAAGAAGCTCCCTACCGGCGTATCGATGCTCTGAGGCCGACCGGTAGTAACCATAGTAGTTACCGGGACATATTCCGGGATCATACCGTACCAGGATAAAGCCGACTGTAAGCTGAGATAAGAAGCCCGTCTCAATTTTTGAGCGATGTACACCTGTTCCAATGGAATTGTCCGGTACGGCTCGGCCAGCGTATACAATCCCTTATGAATCCTGATCACCCGCCCGTCCGCCACCCATCTGTGAATCTGCAACCGCACCTGATCCGGCTTTTCGCCGGCAAAGAGAAAGCGGGGGCTGAAACACGGCATACCCGAAGCAATCTCGACCAGCTCATCAAATTTCATTGCATTAATATATCATTTTTGAAGTATTGTTGCAATGGAATTGCTATCCACAACACGTTTTTGGATAAATTGTAAGTACGATTTACAATTTATCCGTTAAGCAAATCCGAAGGCCGGACCCATTGGCCGGTTTTTGCAGCCTCGAATACAGAAAGGATGACAGCGATGTTCTTGAGGCTCTCGGAGAGGGGGACCGGCATCTCGAGGTCTTCCCGAAGGCATAGTCGACCGGATCGTCGATATCGAGTCTCCGATCCCGAAAATAGACTCGTTTGATGTTTTCCTTGAGCGCGTTGGGCGTTCGCACCTTCTTGAGGTCCGGAGTTATGATGGAAGCCGTTGATTGCTGGTCCCGTTGTTTCATACAGGGGTATCTATTGCATCTTCCTGTAATAAAACCATGAAGATGTGTGAAAAAATTGATAGTTTCTCGTGAATAATCCCGTCGGATATTTATACAATCCTTATCTCCTATAAACGAAAGTCTACTACCGTCTTGTCCCGGGAAGGAATAATTCATGACACAGACCGTGCAGGAAAAACGTGAAGTCCTGAGAAGAATTAACTAGCATGCTCATAAAACCCCACGGGCGTGCTGTTTTGCAGAAACGCCCGATTTCCCGGGTAATGGACGAGGCAATCACATATTATGAAGATGCCAACCTGTTCTCCCTGGATGAAGAACTCCAGGATGTTCTCGTCTATGCGGAAAACCACTTTCGGGGGATATCCGCCTTGCCCGGAGACTCCAGTCGTGGATGGTGCGGGAACGCGACATTGTCGTGGGAAAAACCTTTGAGTTCGTATCTTCTTCCACCACGGCGAAGGGCGTCGGAGGAGACATGTATCGAATCATGGAATTTGCCGACAGGCGCTGGATTATTGCTCTCTGAGATGTCTCTGGAAAGGGTGTGGCAGCCTCGATCATTACCGGTATCTTTATCGATTACAACGAGGAGACCGGAGAGATACAACTGGGAGATAGGGGGCATTCGTTTCTGTACTTCTTCCGGAGGCGGCATCATCTCAATGATGATGTTACCTTTTCCCTCCTGAAGTTCGTAGAACAGGAAGTGATTCTCTAGTTCGAGTTCCCATCGCCTTCATCGAAAAGGAAGGTCTTTTTTACGGCCACCCTGTTTCGGCCGGAATTGAACATAACCTCCTGGTCCCAATATTCCACAGCGGCAAACATTGCATTGCCCTCGTATTCCGGACTGTTTTTGTCGTTCTTGTTTCCGTGCTTCACGGCGTTTTTGATGATCTCGCTGATCTGCTGTTCCAGGAGATTGATTTCCTGGATTTCTGCAGGGGCCTTTTGCGCCAGCATACTGGAACACCTTGAGGACGGATCCCCCGTCCATAAGCTCGACAATGGTGCTCTTGAACTCCGGGGCATTATACAGGTCCATTTCCCCCTGCAAGTCGATTCGATATATGTCTTTTTCAAGAATTCGTGTGCGAACTTCCATAACAGCATCCCTGGTGCTTTCGTTTCTCCCAGGAAAGCATAGGACGATCATATTTTTTTTGTGTTAAGCGGTTGTAAGAGTTTTTTGAAAACAAGGGAGTTCCAAGCAATGAAACCACCAATCCCCGCTATCCACGACCGAGGCAAACAACCACGCTCACACCACCTGTTTCTTCAACCCGTATACCACCACGGCTGCGGGCTTCTAGGTAGAGGGGAACATGAGCGGTACCGAATCGTTCACTCGCTTACCCCGAGTCTCCCTTTTCTCGCTACATAGGAAACTCCAGGGTACCGATCGTACCATTTTGGTCGCTGGTTATGAAAAACGTACCCTCTATCTGTTCGGCAAGGGCCTGAACAAGGGTAAGGCCAAGGGAGGCTTTTCTGTTTTCATCCCTGATTCCCTTTCCATTATCTTCGACTCGGAGCCTGTGGTTCTTCTCCATCGCCTTCAGAGTAATAGTGATCATCCCAGAATGGGAATCAGGAAATGCATACTTGAGACTGTTTGTAACCAGTTCGTTTATAATAAGCCCGAGGGGAACGGCAGTATCCAGGTCAATATATGATTCAGAAACATTGAACGAACAATGAATGATCGATTCATTGCTTCTAAATGTTTCGATAAGCTGTCCAACAATTTCCTCGATATACGATCTGATATTCACTGCAGAGAAATCATTCGATTGGTACAGCTTTTCATGCACAAGGGCCATGCTTTCTATTCTGCCTATGGCATCAAGAAAGTGATTTTTCAACTCCTGATTGTCTGCTTCTGAAGATTGAAGGTTTAAGAGCGCCGTTACCACAGATAGGTTGTTCTTAACCCGGTGGTGAATCTCCTTTAATAGGACCTCTTTTTCACGCAAGGCCTTCGTCTGTCGATTCTTCGCCTCCTCCCGCTCGGTTACATCAATGGAATACTCAAGTACCCGTTCAAGTTTCCCCTCCTCATCAAAGAGAGGAAACGCATGTACCTCGAACAACCTCTGAACCTCATCGATATAGTGATGGTGAATTACTACCGCCGGTTTGCCGGTGCGTTTTATCTCTTCTATAGGGCAGGGATGGTCGGCCCCATTGCAGGGTGCATCTGCATGATGGCTTAGCCCGTAACAGGTTGTCCCTTCGCTCAAGGGGCCTGCAGCGCTATTGGCCATTTGAACCAGGTAATTATCCACCTGTACTACATAGAAGGGATGCACAATTGCCTCAAAGACCTGCTTAAGAAACTCTGCCGACTGCTTTTGCTCGGTAATATCCACAACAGTTTCCAGCACCTGGGCTGCATTTCCTTCTTTATCTTTGAGAGGATGAGCAATGCTGTGAAACCAGTGATGATTCTTCTTGTTATAACTGACCACCTCGGAAATTTCTCCGGTGCGAAAACACTCTCTTACGGCACACTGTTCACAGGGCCGCTCTCTCCCCTCGAAAAATCTGTAACATACCTTGCCTATAGGATCACCATTGGAAAAGCTGCGCCGTATATAGCCGTTTACCCAATCTACCGTCCGGTCCGGGTTATGGATAATAAGCCCGATTTCCATCGTGGAGAGGATTCTTCCCATTAGTTCATTGTTCTCGATAAGCTCCCGGCTGCGTTCTTCCAGCAGCTCTTCCACGAAGAGGAGTTTCCGCTCCCGTATTGCTTTATTGCACAAAGAAACAAGGTATTCCGGTTCGAAGGGCTTTCGGATGTAAGCGGATGCACCCTTGTACATCCATTCCACCGCCAGCTTCGGATTCGGATCGGAGGTCATCATTATAAAGACACCGTGAGGCTGAAGGGTGCGGAACTCTTCGAGCAGTTCATCTCCCTTTCCATCAGGCAGAAGGTAATCAATAATCACTACATCCGGGTTATGGATGGAGTATTTTTCCCACGCCGTCTTGACAGTCCCTGCCTGTATTACATTGTACCCATGTTGTTTACAAGCCCCTTCTACAATCTCGCACAAAAGCTCGCTGTCGTCAACCACGAGAACAGACTGATAATTGTTTACAGTCTCCCCCTGCAATAATGCTTTCACGGTAGAAAGAAACTGCCCTTTTTTTACCGGAGCCGAAAGAAAGGCATTTGCACCCAGATCACTGCTGATTCTCTCTACATCCGCCCCTGCAAAGGTTGCGGAAATAATCAGAATTGGAACGTCATGATAGCGCTCGTATTCCACCGAACGAAGAAGGCGGCACATCTTCCAACCGTCTATGCAGGGCATATAGAGATCGGTAATTATGAGATCGGGGGGAAAATCGGTTTTGTGGAGGAAATGGAGCGCCTCTTCAGAGTTTTGGAAACGGACAACCTGATAGCCTGCTTCCTCCAACAAAAGGGAGTAGTAATCAAGCTGCAGAGGATCGTCGTTCAGTACCAGAACCAACGATTCGAAAACTAAAGGATCATCAGATCCCATTTCGATTATTCCTTCTTTTTAATAAGCTCTATGAATTGTTTAAGATACCCCGTCAGTTCATGTGCATGATGCATCGCACCGTCTAGGTTCCCGACGGACACAGCCTTTTCCACTTCCAAAGCTACCGCTTCTGTTTTATCCATCCCGACTGTGCTGAATATACCCTTTGCCGAGTGCGCGGTTTTTTTCAGAGCAGGAGCATCTTGCTTTTCTATAGAGTTCTCAAGGTCATTCAGTAGTTCAGGAATTCGTGTAACAAGCATCTCGAACATCTCATCTATCGTTTTATCATTGTGTCCTTGATACCTTAACTGCTCCCTCATTCGCCCTATTCTTCCTTCAACCTCCTCACTTTCCTCACCGGTATTGAGCTCTCCAGACAGGCTTGACCTACCAACTGCAGGCAACCACCTTTCCATTGAACTTATTAGAGAATCTATCGTAATCGGTTTAGACAGATAATCATCCATACCAGCCTCAAGCGCCTTTTTCCGGTCACCTTCCACAGCACCAGCGGTTAGAGCAACAATTGGAGTTCTTTCCCTGCATTCTTCTTTATCACCTACCTTCGCCCCTTTTTCGATTTCCCGTATTTCCGCCGTAGCATCATAGCCGTCCATCTCCGGCATTTGCACATCCATGAGAACGAGATCAGGCCGGTGTTTGCGATAGAGATTCACGGCTTCTTTCCCATTCTCGGCCTTAACAACCTGCGCCTCGGGAATCAACCGAGCAAACAACCCTTGGGCCAACAGCATATTGGAAGGATTGTCTTCGGCCACCAACACGGTAAGGGCTATTCCCTCACCACTGTTCTGAGGCCGGATAACTGGATCGACAGGCGCCGATTCCAACAGCGAAGCCGAACCGTCTGTGCTTTTGTCGGTTCCGTTTTGCACCTGCAGAAGAGTATCGTGGAGCTGTTTCATTTTTATCGGTTTTATCAGCTTGTAGTTGATCTGCAGCTCTCTGCACTTCTCGAATACCTTCGTATCGTTGTCGGAGCTGGTAAGAAAGATGATCGGCATCTTCTCGGAAGAGCAGCCCAGTTCGTTGCGGATCCTGTCCGCCACATCTATACCGTCCATAAAGGGCATATGATAATCGAGAAGCACCAGGTCCACGTGAGACCCGCCGCTGAGTTTCTCAAGAGCCTCCATTCCGTTGTGGGCAATCTCAGCCTCTATACCCCAGTGCACACACATGGCTTCGAATATTCTGCGGTTGTGGGAGTTGTCGTCTACGATTAATATCTTTTCGAGATCAAAACCCGGAGTGGCGGACCGTGACTCTTCGTTGTCGACCGCGAAATCAAGGGTAAATGAAAAACAGCTTCCCTCCCCCGGTGTACTCTCTACTTGCAGCTCCCCGCCCATCTTCTCCACCAGGCTCCTGGAAATGGATAGACCGAGTCCGGTTCCGCCGTATTTACGGGTTGTGGAATGGTCGGCCTGCCTGAAGGACTCAAAGATCTTCTCCTTCTGTGAGGATGTCATACCAATACCCGTATCGCGAACAGAAAAGGTTACCCTTCCCGGATTCTTCTCATCGGCTCTTGCCGCCTTGAGCTCCACCTCCCCCTCTTCGGTAAACTTGGCAGCGTTGCTCAACAAGTTGGTAATTATCTGATTGAGCCGCACGGAGTCTGCCGAAACCCTCTCCGGCAGGTTCGGGTCTACATCGAGGATGAGCTCGAGTCCCTTTGAATGTGCCCTGAAGGTGATTATATCTACAGCCTTTTCCATCTGGTCTCGCAGATCTATTGGAGTGTATTCGAGCTCCAGCCTTCCCGCCTCGATCTTGGAAAAGTCGAGAATATCGTTTATCAGCATGAGCAGAGCTTCGGCGGAGGAGTGTACATTTTCGAGGTACTGCTTTTGAATATCGTCGAGTTTGGTGGTGAGCAGGAGGTCGGTAAAACCGACTACCGCATTCATCGGAGTGCGGATCTCGTGGCTCATGTTGGCAAGAAACTCGCTCTTCGCCTTGCTCGCCAGCTCGGCCTGGGCGGCCATCTCTTTCGCTTTGATTGTCTGCTCTTCGAGATGGCGGTTTGCCTCTGCCAGGGCCTCCTCGGCCTTTTTCTTGTCGGTGATATCGGTCATGACAGTAAGAAAACTCTGCCGTCCCTGCGATTCGATAATTTCGCCGGAGAAGAGCCCGTCGCGCAGAGACCCGTCCTTCGTCCTTACCTTCAACTCACGGTTTACGATACGGCCGCTGCGTTCGAGCTCCTCCGAAATGAGCTTCTGCTTATCCTCCTCGACAAAGATCCCGAGTTCCTCGCTGCTTCTGCCGATAATCTCGTCCTTCTCGTAGCCCATTGTCGCGAGGAAGGCCTCGTTTACCTCGGTAAACGTTCTCTCCGGCAGACTGCTTACGGCCATGAGGGCGGGGTTACGGTCGAATAGCTTGTTGAACTTCTGCAGCGCCGCCTGCTCCTTGGAGAGGTCCTTGGAGATGCCGAAGATACATGGTTTTCCGTCCCACTCGCCGAACCAGACCCGTGTTTCCACGGGGATGACGTTTCCCTCCTTCCCCTTGAGGGGAAGCGGGCAGAAGTCCCTCCTTCCCGCAAACATGTCGGCGAATATCTGCTCCGCCTCCTCCCGGTCTTCCGGGCGGTGAACGTCGAGCACGTGCATGCCGGACAGCTCCTCGAGGCTGTAGCCGAGCTTCTCCGTGACGGCCCTGTTGGCATAGAAGATCTTGCCCTCCTGGTTGCCGATAAATATCATGTCGTCGATGGTCTCGAAGAAGGTGCGGAAATTCTTCTCGCTCGAGGCAAGCCGCTGCCTGTTCTCCTCGAGCTCCATTTCGGCCCGTTTGCGTTCGCTTATGTCGCGGACCAACTCTATGACCCCGTCTATCTCTCCCGTCTCTCGGTCGAACATGGGGTAGGCAAAGAGCTCGATCCACTCTATGCCCTCGGCGGGGCCTCCCTCCACGATGCTGCTCTCCGGATTGCCGCTCCTCAGAGCCCGCTGCACCGGGCAGTTTTCGCAGAGAGAATCAGAGTTCTGGTAGACCTCGTGGCACTTTTTTCCCAGAATATCTGCCGAGTTGCCGTACCACGCTTCCATCTTCCGGTTTATGTGGCGGACGGTAAAGTCGGTCTCCAGCACGCTGATGCCGTCGTGTATGCTCTCGAGGACCGAGTTGAGGAAGTCTCTCGTGTCCCTATACTCCTCCTGCAGCCGCTTGTTCTCGCTTATGTCGATGTTGGTGCCGACCCAGCGCACGGGATTCCCCTCTTCATCGCGGATGATGCTGCCACGGGTGAGGATCCACCGCCAGCTCCCGTCCTTGTGCCTCAGGCGGTGCTCTATCTGGTAGTGCTTCGTTTTGCCTTGCAGGTAGTCGTCTATGGCCCGTTCGATTTTCGGCGCATCGTCCGGATGCCAGAGACTCTTCCACCCTTCGAATCTGTTTTCAACCTCGTACTCATCGTACCCGAGCATCCGCTTCCATAATGGAGAGTAGTAGAACTTGTCTTGAATCATGTCCCAATCCCAAAGTCCGGCCCCGGTGCCCTCGAGAGCCAGGGCAAACCGTTCTTCGCTCTCCTTTAATACCTTTTCCATATTCCTGCTGGAGGTAATATCCTCTGCAGAACACACCACGTATTCCACTTCTCCTTCACTGTTGATCTTCGGGGTTTTGTGTATCGAGAGAAGCCGCTGTTCCCCCGAGGCATTAGGGACCCACTCCTCGCTGTGTACCGAATGTGCCTCGGAAAAAACTTCCCGGTTGCCTTTTCTGCAGACCTCAACCACTTCTTTCGAAAAAACCTCGTACATATCCCTAAAGGAGATCTCTTCCATTTTTCGTCCGGTGAACTCCGCGTGAGCACGGTTTACCGCTCCGTAGGTATGTTCGTCTTCCAGATACCACACCTGAGTGTGAATGTTGTCGAGGAGAATCTGTTGGTTAATCCTCTCATTGTCTATGAGAGTCTCGGCCTTTTTCTGGTCGTCTATATCCACATGAATCCCTACCGCACGGTGAGGCTTTCCCTTCGAGTCCAGCTCGAAAACCTTTCCACGTCCGGAGATCCATTTCCAGCTGCTGTCTTTACATTTCAAGCGGAATTCGGCTTCGAAGGGCTCGGCCTTTTTGACGTACCGCTGCACCGCCGGGATAATGTTTTTGCGATCCTCGGGATGCATGAGCTCCATCCAGGTTTCCTTTCTCATAGGGAGCTCTCCGGCCTCATACCCCAGCATCGTATAGTAGCGGGGGCTGAAATAGATCTCGTCTGTGTCAAGATTCCAATCCCAGAAGGCGTGTTCCCCCGCATCCATCGCCAGTTCCAGCCGTTCGCGGTTGCGTTCTATCTCCTGCTGCATTTCCATACGGTCGAAAAACAGACCCACCTGTCCCGCGTAAATTTCCACCGCTCCTTCGTTTTTCAGGTTCATCTTTCGGGGCATCATGAGGGTAAAGTCCCCCATCATTCGATTTTTTTTCATTACCTTTACTACGTACACCGGCCCTAAATCGAAGCTTCTTTCGACAAGGGAGATAATCCGTTTCGGGAGGACCTTGCCGGTAAGGTCTCCGAGATGTTCGAAGCGGGTGATCGTGTTTTCCGATATCCTCCGGTCCCTCTCGGGATCATGGGCCCACCATTTTCCCACTACTTCGAATCCGAGGTATTTCGATACTGTTTTTATGTGCTCGGGTATTCCCGAGAGGGCAACGGTTTTAAAATTCTTACCTTCACTATCAAAAATATTAAAGGAAACATACTTTGCCCCCGAGAAGGCAAGTAGTTCCTCCGAAATCTTCCTGTAATCTACATCCTGCACGGATGTGTCTAAAAAATTCTTTGATATATCCGCAAGCCGCATCTCGGTACTTATATCCGAGAAGAGAGTGACAAAACAGCCCTCTTGCGGGGCAAACGCCTGTACTTTGTAGTATCTGCCCAGCGGTTCTGAGTACTGCTCGAACTCTCTGGGGGTTTTCTCTAGGGCCACCTCTCCGTAATAGGCTACCCAGTCGAAACCTCCGCTTCGAATCCCGGGCAGTACCTCGCTCACTTTCCTGTTGAGTATTTTCTTCCTCGAGAGGCCCGTGAGCATCTCGAATTCCGCATTTACATCCAGAAAAATATAGTCCACCGGATTCCCGGCATCATCTGTTATAATTTTATGATACGCGTAGCCGAAGTGTGATTGCTCTAACAGGTTCTTGTAAAAATCGAGATCCATAGAGAACTCCAGATGAAATAAAAACAGTCATTTTACAGTATAAAATTGGATTTATCGAAAGCAAGGACATTTTTTGTAAATAATTTAGTGGTTATTTGTAGGTACTACCTACTAATTAGTATCATTTCTGTAAATGGCCAACGAGGTTTGCTCCTTTTTCCTGCAAACCCAGTTTTTTTCGAATATTCTTTCTGTGGAAAAAGACCGAATGCACCGAAACACCCAGTATATCCGCAATCTCTTTGCTGCTCTTGCTCTCCCGCAGCAGAGAAGCGATCTGCAGTTCCCTCGAAGTCAACCTTTCGAGCCCGGTCATTTTTCGCCCACGCCCCTCCACCAGAACAGAATCTAGATTCTCCTTCAATACCGACACGAGCTGCGACGCCCTTTCTCCTGTGACGATTTTTTTCAGACTCTCCAAAAGAGGCATCACCAGACGATACATCTGTTTTTTTAAACTGTCTATCTTCTCTCTCTGCTCTTTTTCCATGTTTCTCACGAGAACCTTTAGTGTGGTATTAACCTCTTCCAGCTCTTTCGTCTGCAGCTCGAGCTCTCTGTTCATTCGATACACCTGCTCCTCGGACCTTTTTTTCTGAATTATATCCCCTATCCAGGGCCCTATGGATTCCATGAGGGTTCTATCTATATCCTGAAAGGTATCGCGGGAATAGGCGCAAAAATTGATACTTCCCACAAGCTTCTCCCCCTGCACCAAGGGAATGAGAGCAAAAGCCTTTATAGAGTCCTTCATATCCTCATACCCGCTATCGGCAAAAAAATCCTCGAACGCGCCGAAAAGCGGCTTTCGGCTTTCCATAAGCGAATGTGTAAGGGGATTATCGTCGGAGAATACTCCGATTCGCTCGATCCAGCTGCTTCTTAAACCTCGGTGGGCAAGAAGGTGAAACTCCCGGGACTCTTCATTGTGCAGAAAAAATACCGCCCCCTCTACAGGCTCGATAGACATCGTGTACTCCAGAACGGTCTGGGCGATTTCTTCTATTGTGTCGAGGCGGTTGCAGTGAACCAGCATATCCCTCTGCAGTTCGAGGTGTTTTTGGAGCCTAAGTTTTTCGGTTATATCCCGGTTTACCGTAACACCGCCGGTAATGTTCCCGTCTCTGTCTTTTACCGGAGATACCGCCGCTTCTACATATACCGTTTCCCCGTCTTTTCTTTTCTGTTTGAGATCTCCCTGCCAAACTCCTTTTTCTTTGAGTGTGCGTTGGGCCTCCTCCTGGCTGATATCAAGAAATTCCGACTCAAGAAGGTGGTCCACATGCAATCCCAGGACCTCCTCCTCTTTCCAGCCGTAAATTTCGCCCGCCGCCCTGTTCCAGGATATGATATTCAGAGTGTTGTCGGTAGCGATTACCGCTTCCGACATCTGTTCCAGTAGGTCCGAGTGATACTGCAGGGAATGGCGTATTTGCTCCTGCTCTTTCCGTTCCCGATAGTGGAGAAGAGCCATAGCCACTGATTCCATCAGGATAAACTCACCCGAGTCCTTGAGCAGGTAACCGTAGTTGCTTACGTTCCTCGCCCGTTCAAGCCTCGATCCATCGGCGTAATTTGTAAGGAATATCAGCGGAATTTCTCTTTTGCATAAGATCTGTTCGGCCGCATCTATACCGTCCATTTCGGTCCCGAGCTCTATGTCCATCAACACCAAGAGAATCTCCTCGTCTTTCAAAGCGGCAGTTATTGCCTCCGCGGCCCCGTAGCAGCGCTCTATCCTGTAACCGTACTTCTCCATCATCTTCGCGGTGGCTGCTGAGGAAATAACATCGTCTTCTACCAGTAAAATCTTTTCATTCATGCAATGCTTGCTCCCATTCACCTGACCAGTGATATCCATCCACCGGCAGCGAGACCTCTATCCGGGCACCGCCGGAACTCTCAGTCTTCATTTCTCCTCCGAACTTCTTTACATATCCTTCTACCAAAGCCAAGCCGAAACCGTAATCGTCCCCCTTGAGCACCTTCTGCGAAAGCCCCAAACCGTTGTCCTTTACCACTATAACAACAGCCGTATGGAGTTTGTCCGGATCACGAGCCTTTTTATGAGCTGATTCCCGAATCCCTTTGGAAACGGCAACTCTGATTTTCGCGGAATCCGTTTTCCCCTGATTCGGAATAGGTCCCCGCTCCGGCGTGCTATCCTCCTTTCCATGAGGAAATGCGTACTTTATCGCATTGGTCACGAGCTCGTTCACCACCAATGCAACAGCAAATGCTTGTTCTGAAGATAAATTAAGTTCATCAATATCTTGTTCGATGTCAATTTTTTGGGTGAGGCGATAAGCCGACTCCAACTCTTTTAGAAGTTCTTCGATGAACCTCCGCAGATTGAGATAAGAGAAACTGTCTTCGGTATAGAGTTTTTGATATATTGACTGCATCAAACGAATCCGCTGTTTCGTCTCTTCGAAAGCAGCGACTACTTGAGGTTCTTCAAAATCCTGTGATTTAGCGGAAAGTATACTCGTAATAGTGTGCATATGATTCTTTATTCGATGGTGCACCTCGTGAAGAAGTTGTTCCTTTTCTTCGGTAAGCTGCTGTTTTTCCTTTAAAAGCTTCTCGGTTTTCCGAAAGAGGTGGTGCAGAACAAATGAAAATATCACCGCAAAGAGAAAGTATATCATCAAACCCGCTACATCTATGATATATCGTGAATCGACCGGTGCATGCAGCACCACTTGAACAAAAAGCAGCCCCCCTGCAATTGCACTGAACACCGAGAGTAATAGTCTGGAACGGATAAAGCTCGCCGCTACCAAAATAGTAAGCGATCCGTTCATAATCCCGAAAGAGAACCAATGTATTACCGTGTGGGCATCTATAAAAAATTGCGCGCACAGAAACGATAATTGTACAATACCCATACCAAACAGAAAGAATAAAGCCACAGCAAGATCATATTTCCCATTTAGAAGCAAACGCAGGGCGGAAAGACAAACCCCAAGAAATAGCAAATTCTGTACAAGGAAAACAAATCCTCCGGAAAGTATATTTATAACTGCATAATAGATAAGCACAGGAATCGCTATACTCAGAACAAGAAGCATTAGCTTTGATTGGTAGAAAAGCATTCCCCGATTAGCAAAAGAAGAACAATCAAAGAAATGTTTTCCCTGAAAAAAATTTATAGGCATTTTTACTAACCCTTCTCTGATAACTGGGTATACATCCTTGTTTTCGTTTTGGAACCCACTCTTTATAAAGCACTTCCGGCTGTTCCAAAACAGTGTAACTCCAGCTCCCATATTACACAATCTTCTTACTGTTTATTCCACACCACCGCTCGCCATTTTTCGGTGGTTACATCCTCCCCATCCCAATCCATCTAATCCAGGGCATTCCACTGGTCACTGATTTGAGCTTCAACCCGGGACGCGGCTTTTTTACCGCTTCACGATTTCCTTAACCAGCCTATGGCCGAGCTCATTGAGTTTTGCGGTTGAAGAGGTCTCACATGACCAAACGGTAATTACATTCCAGTTCATGGCATGAAGCCGCTCTATATTCAGCTCGTCTCGTTCAATGTTTTTTGTAATCTTTGCTTTCCAAAAATCCCTGTTTTTCTCCGGTAATTTTCCCCTGGAACAGTTGTGCCCGTGCCAGAAACAGCCGTTTACGAATATCACGGTTCGATATAGAGGCAAGACGATATCAGGGGTTCCCGGGAGTTCCTTCCGGTGCAATCGAAACCGATACCCAAGGCGGTGTAATAACGACCTAACCAGTACTTCCGGTTGCGTATTCCGGTTTTTCACCCGGGACATAATCTCCCGCCGTCTGGCTTCCGGAAATATGTACATGTTCGCTTTCTCTCTTTATCATCCACATTGCATACAATTCCCGAGCTACAGCCGCAGCAAGAAGCGGTGGCACGGCGTTTCCGATTTGCCGCGCAATCTCGATTTTCGTTCCCTCGAAAATGAAATCATCCGGGAAACTCTGGAACCGTGCCGCTTCACGATGAGTGATCGGTCTGTGCTGCTCCGGATGCAAGTAGCGCCCCTTTTCCGGCTTGAAGAACTCCGTTCTAATGGTAAATGCAGGCCGATCCCACCACAATCGGCCGAAGAGATCAGTACCGCCTGTTTTCTTCCGTATCCAGCATTCGGGAGTGAGTTCAGGAGCGATACGCTGGAGATCGAAGCGGTTCATTCCCTCCTTCGGAATTGCTCTATATCGAGCTCGGCTCTTTTCCGTAGGATTCCGTCCAAAATGAAGATTTAAGGGGGCAGGCTCATTTCTGATCTCCGTTCCAACAGGTCGTGGAAGGTCGGATATTGCATCCCGGACGGTTCGCCGGCGCTTCGGATCTTTCGCATACCCGGCAAAGTCGAAGGTCAACTGATTATGAGTCTTTGCAGGATCATAATGAGTTTTCGGAGGAGGGAAAAACCCGTCCGGATGAATATCCTTTGAACCGATAATAAAGGCGCGCCTTCGGGTTTGAGGAACCCCGTAATCTGCCGCCAAAAGCTCTCCCGACCAGACATTGAAATCACGCGCTTTCGCCCATTCGATGATTTCTTCATGCTCGAGTGATCCGAGTAGCTGCGGTACATTTTCCATTACGAAAAACCGTGCCGCCGAACGGTCTATAACCTGCATGAATGGGATCCAGAGTTTCTTCCTCGGATCGTCGGAACGCTGTTTGTTTAGCAGGCTAAACCCCTGACAGGGAGGGCCTCCGACAACTACATCCGCTTCGGGAATTTCCGTGGAAGGATCGCTCAGCAAATCAACTATATCTCCGGATATACATACCGGTGCGAAGTTCCGGTTATAAGAACGAGCTGCAAAATCGTTGAAGTCATTCGCCCATACCGACTGAAAGGGATAACCGCTCAGCCACTCAAAACCGACGGTCAATCCCCCGGCTCCCGAGAAAAGGTCGATTATCTTTATTGCTTCAGCCACTCCGGTTCCTCAACAGGTTATATCTGTATAGATGTATACCATTATTTTCCTTTTCTGTGAATCTCGTCATGACACACATTACAGAGGGTAACGAGGTTTTCCGGCGTCGAGGCTCCTCCTTCCCGATGTGGTTTTATGTGATGTATCTCCAAAAACCGGGGATCGGAAGGGTTCCACCGGGAATAATTCCAGCCACAACGGGTGCACGTATAACCATCCCGCAGCATGACGTGTCTCCTGTCAGCTTCGGATATACTCCTATCGTGCTTTGGTGTTTGCCGATCCCGTTCCAGAACATACACACCTATCGGCAAACCCGGATTGCCGGACATCCTCGTCAAGATCGGCCACCCCTCTTCAGTACGAAGTTCCCGGACACGGCGGGCCCATTCACTGGAATTTGCAACATATCGAAATCGACATCGCCTTCGCCGATCATATCCAGAACAGAAAGGCCGCTGTATATTTTCCAGCCGAACTGCACACGAAGCTCCCGAACCCTCCGGGCCCACTCGCTAATACCCGAAACCAGTGCAATTTCCCGCTCATTGATCACGGTGTAGGGATAAAGCTGAAAATACCGCAGGATTCTATCGCGGGCGGATATCCTGAGCCCCTGCGGTACCAGAGATTTGCCGAGATCACGCAACGCATCCGCAGCAGGCAGCAGTTTGAGGACGCGCTTTCGAATATCTTCCTGGCCAGCTTCCTTCTCGAAATCCGAAAACAACTGCTTGAACTGTTCAATAATGCCTTCCGTTTCTTTCATAACTTCTCGATTTTTTTAATAAAAAATATGTCAAAATCCACAAATCAAATGCGATGTTATTCCCCGAGCAAATCCGCAGGCCGGACCCATTGGCCGGTTTTTGCAGCCTCGAATACAGAAAGGATGACGGCTATGTTCTTGAGGCTTTCGGAGAGTGGGACCGGCATCTCGAGGTCTTCCCGGACCGCCCGGGCGAACTCGGTGAGTTCGACGGCGTACTGGTTTACCGCATCGAGGATGATCTCCTGCCCCCGGGATGAGGTGTCGGCGCCGTCGTCGAGGAAGAGTTTAGCCGGTTTACCCTCGATCTGGTTGAAGGGGACCTCTACCTCGACCCGCTGCTTCTCGCCGACGAAGCTCATGGTCTGATAGGGGGCGACCTGGGTGCTGCTGATGAAGGTTGCCTGGCCGGAGGGGAACTCCATGAGGGCCGAGCCCAGCCGGTCCACCTGCATCTTCAGGTCATGCTCGAGGAGAGCGGCTACCCGGGTCGGTTCCTCGCCGAAGACGAAGCGGGTGGTGGTGATGGGGTAGCAGCCGATGTCCCAGAGGCCTCCCCCGCCGTCGGTGTACTTGTTGCGTATGTTCTCGGGGTCCGGGTTGTAGTAGCTGAAAAAGCCCATGGCAGCCCGAAGACGCCCGAACTCCGGGGTGTGAGCGAGCTCTCGGGTTTTGATCCACTGGGGATGGGTGCGGACCATAAAGGCTTCCTGCACCCGGCGGCCTGCCTTTTTGCTTTCTTCCTGGAGGCGGCGGACATCCTCGAGGTTCAGGGCGATGGGCTTCTCGCAGAGGACGTGTTTGCCTGCGCGGAGGGCATTGATCGTCCACTCCACGTGGAGATGATTGGGAAGGGGTATATAGACCGCCTCGATCTGAGGGTCTGCAAGGAGCTCTTCGTAGCTGCCGTAGGCCTTGGGGATGTTGAAGTCGGCTGCGGCTTTTTCGGCGCTCTGCTTGTTCCGGGATGCGATGGCGGCGAGTTCTACCGCCTTCGACTCATGCATGCCCGGGATGAGGTGCTCCCGGGCGATCTTTGCGTTTCCTAATATGCCGAAGGTTAGGGGTTTCATGGGTTAGAAAATATAATCGCTGTAACTATCTAGATATAATCTATCTATGTACCAAACATCTGGTTCATCTTCCTTCATTGTAAATGTAAAGGTGCCTTCATAATTTTCTGCACCGTCATCAAAGGTAGCCGTTCTAGTGCTTCCGGAACCACTAATTGACCCAAAAGTATTATCTTCGTCTATTGATATTGGCCCCCACGTATTATTTGTTCTCAAAGCACCTTTCATGCTATTATCAGGATGTATATGAGATGCCATATCTGAAGCATCTGCAGCTTCTAATGCATCTCTAAACATAGAAATGCGCTCTTCAATACTAACCGCATTCAGGTTACACCCAAATATAACAAAAACAACAGGCACGATTATTAACAACAATAATATATATCTTTTCATCAACGGACCCCCTTAAATATCAGCCTCCACGAGCTGAGGCACAACTACATCTTCAAATGAATCAGTTACTTCTTCGTACAATTCCATAAAGTTTCTATATATCTTGTTATCCGGTTTTGCAACCATTGCTGTTTTAATCTTTAAATACATACTGCCCAAAACAAAACGCCGTAAAGACAGAGCAGATAACGCATAATAGCGAGTATTAAGAATATAAACTCTAGATTCTTTTATATAAGGCGTTACAAACTCATCACGATATTCGATCATTGCATCTTGACCTTCTTCTTCTCTAAGTCGCGTTAATTCTTCTCGCATCACATCAATTTTATTTTGCCTTTTTACAAACTCAGGATACAGCATCTCAATCTCTTTCTGAAACCCTTCCAGCCGCTTTTGCACACGCTTTAAAGACTGAACCGGATTTTCGAGGAAAACCTCCTCTTTTTGCTGGTTCCATGTACTAAAATCGAGCTCGCGGCCCTTGAATTCAAACACCTCTCCCGGTGCCGCACCCGCGGCTACCTCCACGCCCTGTTCGGCGCCGAGGTTCACAGACTCGCCTTCGGCGGTGACTTCGACTGCTCCCTTGTCCACGAGGATCATGGAGGAGCCGTCCGATCCGGAGTAGACGGTGAACTCGGTGCCCCGGACGCCTGCTACATAGCTGGAGCTCTGGACCATGGGTTCTTTGCCGGTGAGCTTGTTGAAGCGCATGAAGACAGAGCCGGCGGTTGTCGCCATGACCTGGCGCTTCTCGCCGTTCACTTCCCGTTCCTGAAGGGTAAATACGGTGTCCGGCGATACCTTGATTACAGCGGAATCGCCCTGTTCGAGTTCTGCGTAGCCTCTGCCGCCGGTTATGATGCTGTCTCCGGTCCGGATGTAGTCGCCGATGTAGGTTTCGAATACGTCGCCGCCTGCGGTCTTGGTGTCCACATAGCCTTCCACGTAGACAACGTCCGCTTCCTGGGCGGCAAGTCCTGCGGCTGCGAGAACGGTAAAAACTACGGCAATCACGAACAACCCGGGGCGAAAGCCCTGACGGCTGCGTTCAGATTTGGTGTTCTGCATGATCATATCTTCATCCTGTATCCGATGATCTTGGGCATATCATCGAGTTTATCGCCGAGGAGGAGGTAGAACTCGCCGTTGGAGGCGTTGATCTTGACGATTGATGCGTCCTCGGTGATGTATTTCTTGAAGAAGGTCCGTACTTCCATGGTGTCGGCAAAGGGCGGGTAGTCGTCTTTGCCGGCCGGGACCGGCTCTCCGATCTGCACATCCTTCATTTGGAAGCCTGATTCTGCCAGGTTGTTCCAAAGGGTGGCCACATCCCGTTCCCGCAGGAGGATCTCCCCGTCAAAGAGAAAGGGCAGCTTCGAGAGCTGGATGAGCCGTTCGGACCGTCCCTCATTGATCAGCTCGACGACTTCCTTGACCTTGAAATCCTGTTGTGAATAGGGGACGGTTGTGCAGGAAATAAATCCCGCGATGATAATCGCCCCGATTGCAATCCATTTACCCATGTGCATCTCCTATTACTGATAAACATAGTACCACATATCCGGCTTTTCAAGGTAGAAACCGAGAATATAAAATGTCTGCCGTCTATACGCGGAAACCGGCCGGCGGAGAGTTCAACCGAGGGGCAGCAGTACCGAAACGGTCGTTCCTTCGCCGATATGAGAGGTCATCCGGATCTCCCCGCCGTGGGCTCTGGCAACAAGGAGGGCATTGTAGGTGCCCAGGCCGGTTTTTCCTGTCTGCGTTGTCGAATATTTGTCGAAAAAGCGCTCCCGGAATCCGGCGGGAACAACGGTCTGATTGTGAATGTGGATCCGAAAGCCCTCTGCGGAGATATCTATTACAACCCGGACCTCCTGTCCCGGCTCGGAGGCTTCGATTGCATTCAGGAGGAGATTGTTAAAGAGGACCGTCAGTTTCTCCCGTTCTCCCGACAGCCTGAGCGGTTCATCCTCGGAGAGTTTTGAATCGGAAAGGAAAAACTCCATTGAAACATTCCGGGTGATTAGCAGCGGTTCGAGTCCCTTTTTGATATGATAGAGGATCTCAGTCAGGTTCACTTCCACCGGCCGCAGGTCATAGATCCCCTCCTCCATCTTTGCAAAATCGAGGGAATGATTGACAATGTTGTCCATGGTCTGAGCGCTCTCGTAGACATACGTAGCGTATTGACGGTTTTCGGGAGCAAGGTCTTCATCGGTGAGCATGAGCTGGGCGCCTCCGAGGATTCCGGAAAGCTGTCCCCTCAGATCGTGCCGAACGATTCGCTCGGCATCGGCTTTCAGGCGCCGCAACAGTTCCATCTCAGTAATATCGGTGAGGGTTGTCACCTTGAAAACCTCTCCCGCGGTATCAGTGTACCGGCGTGCTGTTGCGCTGATCCGGATCTCCTTTCCGTCCCTGCGGTGGACTCTCCAGATTGCAGGCAGTTCTATACCCTCCTCCCCTTTTATGAATGAATCATGGAGGCGCAAAAGCTCTTCCCGGTCCT
Source organism: Spirochaetales bacterium (assembly GCA_021736255.1). Taxonomy (GTDB): domain Bacteria; phylum Spirochaetota; class Spirochaetia; order JAIPGG01; family JAIPGG01; genus JAIPGG01. The sequence continues at coordinate 28,054 of JAIPGG010000025.1, forward strand.
CTTCCCGGGCAACGACAAGGAAACTATG
>JAIPGG010000119.1 GCA_021736255.1 Spirochaetales bacterium
ATGCGCCGGATAACATTGAACTTACTCAAACAGGAAACTTCTTGTAAACGGAGCATCTCAGGTAAACGGTTGTTGGCCGGATGGGACACAGGGTATCTTGAAAAAGTTTTGTTTAATGTCTAACTGCGTTTGCCCTGCCCCGGGATCCCGGGCATACTCAGCCGCCGTACGGAACAGAAGAGCGTGTCGTTCGACAAGGGCGTTCACGGCCGCCGTATCACCGAGCGGAGAATACCCTCCACCGATAACGGCGGCCACGGGAATGCCGAGAGACCTGCACTGTCCGATAACCATTCGATCCCGTTTTCGGATGCCCTCCCCGCTCATTTGAAAACGCCCGAGTCGGTCCCCCCGGTGAACATCGACACCCGCATCGAATATGACCAGGTCCGGCCGGAAGGCCGAAAGGGCCCGGGGCAGATTCTGCCGGAGCACCTCCAGATATTCCTCGTCACCGGTGCCGGCGGGAAGGGCAACATCGAGGTCCCCCCTTTCCTTTTGTTCGGGGTAGTTCACTTCACAGTGAATCGAGAAAGAGGCGGCTCCCTGCACACCGCGGAGGATTTGAGCGGTCCCGTCTCCCTGATGAACATCCAGATCAACAATCAGAACACGAGAGGCATCTCCCCAGGCAATGAGCTCTCGTGCGGCAGCGGCCAGATCATTAAAAACACAGAACCCGGCTCCCCCTTCTCTCCGGGCATGATGGGTTCCTCCGGCAGTATGACAAGCCATTCCATATTTCTGTGCGAGCCGGGCGGTCAAGAGGGTGCCTGCTACCGCCAGTCTGCTGCGCTCCACCAGCACCCCGCTCCAGGGAAGACCGATGCGCTGCATCTGCTCATCGGAGATGCTGCCCTCGATAAACCGGTCTACATACTCTCGTTCGTGTATCCGGTAGAGAACCTCTCTGGAAATCGGCTCCGGCACCCAGGTATTGGAAAGGTCAGCCAGCCCTTCCTCCTTCAGTTTCCGGTATATCATTGCAAACTTGGGCATCGGAAATCTATGCCTCCGGGGAAGTGGTATCGAGTAGTTTTCATGATAGACCACGGGAAGTACCGGCTTCTGCCGGCCGGTATCGGAAAAACGTTTCGGAGAGAGAGCGGAACGGTTTCCGTTCATGGAACCTCCTGTGAAAATATAGTATCGGGCGGAAGGGATTACAATCATGGATTACAGACACCTCCGGGAAAGAGGTTGAGTTCACTGAAAAATCCGTTATACTGATTCCATACCCGCACAATCTTTATAGGAGTAGTCAATGAAGTCCATCCGCGGATATGCAGGAAAATATGCACGAATCAATCTTACCAGCCGTTCCGTTTCTACAGAAACACTACCGGATGAATATATCGAGGACTATCTTGGGGGATCAGGTTTCGGAACCAAGCTTCTCTGTGACGAGGTGGGACCGGAAACCGGCCCTTTGTCTCCGGAAAACCGCCTGATTTTTGCCACAGGGGTACTGTCCGGAACAAGCTGGCCGAGCTCGGGCCGCCTGGCGGTAATAGCACGCTCCCCGCTTACCGGTATCTACGGCGATGCCAATGCAGGCGGACACTTTACCCCCGAACTGAAATTCGCCGGCTGGGATATGCTGGTTTTCGAGGGAAAGGCAGACCGCCCTGTGTATCTTCTTATCACCGATGATGCCATTGAAGTCAGGGATGCCGGTTTTCTGTGGGGACTCGACACCCCTAAAACCGAAACCGCTGTGCGGGAACATCTGGAGAACGAAGGGGTACAAGGGGCCGGAAAAGTAAAGGTCGCTTCCATCGGACCTGCAGGGGAAAATCTGGTACGGTTTTCCGCCATCCAGGTTACCCACGGGCGCTCTGTGGCCCGGGCAGGGATGGGCGCGGTTATGGGTTCGAAAAACCTGAAGGCTGTCGCCGTCATTTCATCGAAACGGCGCCTCTCGATCGCCGAACCGGAGGCCTTCAAAACAGCATCCAAACAAGCCCACCGGAAGGTCAAAGCCAACCGGTTCACCGAAGGGGAATCCAAGTACGGAACGCCCCTGATCACCAAGATCGTCAACGAAATCGGCCGATTTCCAACAAAAAATTTTCAGGCAGGTTCCTGTGACTACATCGATGACATCAGCGGAGAAACCCTCCACGAGCGCTTCTTCGTACGGAACGATGCCTGCTTCGGCTGCCCTATCGGCTGCGACAAGGTCTTCGCCGTGAAAGAGGGAGAGTTTGCCGGAGCCGAAACCGCCAGTCTCGAATACGAAGCCCTGAACTCCCTGGGCTCCCGCTGTGGAAACAACAATCTCGAATCAATCATCAAGGGAAACGAGATCTGCGATTCCCTGGGAATGGATGTGATTTCCGCCGGAGCCATGGTCGCTTTCGCCATGGAGCTCTACGAAAAGGGGCTGCTTGCCGAGGAGGAAACCGACGGACTCGATCTGAACTGGGGAAATTATCACAGCATGCTCAAACTGCTCGAGGCTATGGCCTACCGCCGGGGCAAACTCGGCGACCTTCTTGCCGACGGAGTACGTATGGCCGCCGAAAAGGTGGGAAACGGCGCCGCCTACTACGCCATGCATGTAAAAGGGATGGAAATCTCCGCCCAGGACGGACGGGCCCAGCAGTCGATGGGTTTGGCCCATGTCACCTCCTCTCGGGGAGCCGATCACCTGAAAGCCTACCCGGTTCTCGACGAAACTGGATTTCCCGAGGAGGCGGGCGAACGTTTCGGGGAAGAACTTCTTCCCGAGCTCGTGGACGGAATGTCCCTGAAGTACAAACCCATGTATGTCAAACAGAGCGAAGATTTCGCCGCCGTTGTCGACAGTCTCGGAATCTGCAAGTTCGGCACTATGTTTCCCCCCGCCCTCTACTGGGAAGAACTGGCTGAAGCAATCAGCCTTGCTACCGGCAAGGAGATGACGATAGAGCGCCTAAAGGAAATCGGTGAGCGGATCAACGCCCTGCAGCGCTGTTTCAACATACGCTGCGGGATCTCCCGGAAAGACGATACCCTTCCCGAGCGGCTCCTGAAAGAAAAGTCCCCCTCCAGCAGGGCAAAAGGGCACGTCGTCTACCTGCAGCCGATGCTGGAGGAGTATTACGAGGTGCGCGGCTGGAACCCGGTCACCGGCTATCCTTTTCCTGCAACCCTCAGCCGTTTGGGACTGGATTTCACCCTTCCTCTGATCGAGAACGCGCCGGATCCGCCCGGCTTGTCGGCCGCCGAGAGTACGGTAGGGGCCTCCGAATGAACAGCTGCGACCTGCTGATCCGGAACTGCCGAATTGCAGGCGGCCCAAAAAGCAGTTCCGGGATGTCGAACATAATCATCACAAACGGGACCATTACCGCCGTTGAAGCGGCGGATTCACCCGTACTTCCTGCAGCCTCCCGGCAGATCGACGCAGAAGGGAAACTCGCCGCCCCTCCCCTGATCGATCCGCACCTGCACCTGGATGCCGTTCTTACCGCCGGACAGGCAGGGTTCAACGAAAGCGGAACCCTCCTGGAGGGTATCAGAATATGGTCCGAACGTAAAAAAACCCTCGACGCCGAAGACATCAAAAAGCGGTCTTACCGAGCCCTCAGCTGGATGGCCGCCCAGGGCACCGGCTGGGTGCGCACCCACGCAGACTGCTCCGAGCCCTCCCTCACCGCCGTCAAAGCCCTGACCGAACTGCGGGACGAACTGGCCGGGACCATAGAAGTCCAGGTAGTCGCCTTTCCCCAGGACGGCATCTATTCCCACTCTGAAGGCGAACGCCTGATGAAACAAGCTGTGGAAATGGGTGTGGACGTGGTCGGCGGTATTCCGCACAACGAGCTGACCCGGGAAGACGGGATAAAGGATGTAGAATTTGCCTGTTCCCTGGCGAAAGACAACGGACTGCTTGTGGATCTTCACATCGACGAAACCGACGACGATCACTCACGCTTTACCGAATCCCTCGCCGCCTACGCCTACAAACACGGAATGCAGGGACAGGTAACCGCCAGCCATGCCACGGCTATGCACTCCTACAACAACGCCTACGCCGGAAAACTCATCGGCCTCTTACAGAAAGCAGGGGTGGGAGTAATCGTCAATCCCTTCGACAATGCCATCCTGATGGGGCGCGGGGACAGCTATCCCAAGCGCCGGGGTATAACCCGGGTGGACGAACTATTGGAGGCGGGAGTCAGCGTCGGCATCGGCCACGACTCGATTATGGATCCCTGGTATCCCCTCGGCCGGGGAAGCATGCTGGAGGCAGGATCGCTTTTGCTTCACTTGGCACAGATGAGCGGTTTCCGTCAGATTTACCAGGTCTTTGATCTGTTAACTAGTGAATCGGCCCGCATCATGAACATCGAAGACCGGTACGGAATCGAGGCGGGGAACCCGGCGGACCTGGTTATCCTGAACGCCGACAACGAGTATGAGGCGCTCAGACTCAGATCAGAATGCCTCTATTTGATCAAGGGCGGAAAGATCATCTCTACCACCGAGCCTGCCGCTTCCCGAATCGAGTTCGGACCACAGGCTGGCCCGGTCGACTATTCTCCGCTCACGTAGAATCCCCGGTAATCTCCCAGATAAAATCCCGAACCTTCGCCTTTACCTGGTCCCGGATCTTCCTCACTCCATTCATGACCTCATTATCGGAACCGGTAAATTTCGAGGGGTCGTCAAAAGGCCAGTTGCGCCTCGATTTCGCACCGGGAAAAATCGGGCACTTTTCTTCAGCCTTTTTGCTGCAAACGGTGATTACATGGTCGAATTGCTCTCCCGCCGTGTACAGATCGAGGGCCTTTCGGGTCGTTTTTCCGGAAATATCTATTCCATCTTCTTTCAGGATTCGAACCACGAAAGGATTGATCTTGCCCGGTTCGAGACCCGCGCTCTTTACTTCGAACAGATCACCGCCGATTGTTCTCAGGTATTCCTCCGCCATCTGACTCCGGGCGCTGTTGTGAACACAAACGAACAATACGCGAATTGGACTATCCATAGCCCCTCCTTATTCCCGCTGGAGATGAGTGTTCTCCACAACTGTTAACCTTCTGTTAGAGATCCATAAGAAACTGTTTAAAACAAGAACAACCAATTCCGGTCCTGCTGAGCTCGGAGATTCAGAACAGATTGCAGCGGCAAATAAAACCCCGGACCGTATATGGGGTTATGGGGTGTGTCAGAACAGAAAACACGTGTCCGGGGTAGAAATAAAGGGGCTGTCTGAGAAGTTAACCTAGACAGCCCCTTGTTCTTTGATGATCAGGTCCGTTTGGCTCTGAGTTTTCCTTCTTTTTCCCACGTTTCTTTGAGAGCCTGGGTATATTCCTTCTGGTAGGTAGCGCAGCCCACATTCATCTGCCGGATGAGCAGTTCGATGCAGTTATCGCATGCGGTACACCATTTAATATCCTTTTCGCGGCCTTCTTTGAGCTTTCGGGGCATCTGCCCGTCGGCAAGAGACTGCCGGCCGATGGCGATCATGTCGGTGACGCCCTCGCGGATGTTTCTGTCCGCCCAATAGGTCAGGGTGCTTTCTTCCCGCTTGCGCGCCTGGAGCTGGTTTTTCCCGTCCCGCAGTACAGAGTAAGCCGACCCAATAACGGCGGTTTCGGGCTTTACCACCTCGCTTACCTTCTTCTGGAAGTAGAAGTGGGTGTACACATCCCTGGGAATGCGCACATCCGGCTGGGAAAGGGCAAGAGTGATCGAGGGGCTTCCGGCGGAAACAAGGATGAAGCTTGCCCCCCGTTCTTCGAGGCCCTTTACCAAGTCCAGCGATTCGGTAAGGTCCATGATCGGAGATTCCGGTCCTGCCGTTCCCTGACCACCGGGAAAACCCTCCCAGATGGAAACCTTGGAACCGATGATGAAGTTGGGATCGGGGATTTCTTCCCGGATTCTCTCGTAGATGGCATAGCTGAAGCGGGTCCGGTTTTCCCAAGAGCCGCCGTATTTCCAATCCCGGTCGTTGTAGGGACGCAGAATCTGGGAGTCCAAATAGCCGTGGCAGTTCTTGATGTCCAGCCCGTCGGCCCCTGCATCGTAGGCAACCTTGGCCGAGGTAACGAACTGTTCGATGATATTGTC
>JAIPGG010000026.1 GCA_021736255.1 Spirochaetales bacterium
GTCTCCATAGGCAATCTCTCCGAGGCGGTTTCTGACCAGGACATCGGCCTCCGCCACCAGAGACCTGCGTTCCTCCCTGAAGGGAAAGGAGCGGTGGGCGTCGGTAAGCCAGAGGGGTTCCCTGCCTTCCTTCCGCTGTTGTTCTTCTTGTTCGAGCCTGGACAGGGCGTTTTGAAGGGTGCTCCGCTCCCGCTCCGGCTCTTCGAAAAAGCCGTAGTAGCGGGCGAGCTCGTAGTGAAGCTCGGGGGCCTGATCGAGGACCGAACGGCGGTTCAAGGCGGCGGTGAGCAGCTCGTTCATGTCCTGCGGTGATCCGGCGTCGAAGAAATAGTCGGCCGTCAAGGCCACCAGAAAGGGATTGATCGGCCAGGAGCTGTCGCTGGTCATCGCCCCTGCAATGCCGAGAATGCTGCTGAAATAATCCAGATCCCCGGTGGTCCCGTCGGTTTCCCTATCTGCGGAGATAAAGTAATAGAGAAGCCGGTGCTGGATCTCGTATCCCTTACTGCTGCCGCCGTGACGGCTGTAGAGTTCTGCGTAGCTGCGGCGGGCCTGATCGTATTTCTCGAGCGCCGTTTGCGTGTCCGCCGGATAGCTTCGGGCCCAGCGCAGGTAATTGTCGCCCGAGAGGATCAGTCCGTCGTAATCGGTATAATCCTCTTCCAGAACCGCGGTAAAGAGGCTTTCTGCACTGTCGTACTTAGCCAGGTAGCGGGATTCGAGCCGGCCCAGCTCGATGAAGGGAAGGCGGTCCCAGCTGAATGGGGGGAACCAGCCTGCCGGATTTCGCAGGAACTGCTGATGGTCGGGGTGAGCCTGATTGAGCTCGGGAGGAACATTTGCATAGCGCTCGGTGATTTTCCTCCAGGCAATGTCCGGATCGACAGAGGGCCCTCCTTCGGGGAGAACCTCGTTGAGAAGACTCATGCCGCTGATTATCTGCAGGTATTTATGCTCGGCGAAATCGTACTGACGGGTGTCGGTATAGCCTTGGGCATAACGGTAGTACCATTTCCGCATGAGCCTGGTCCGCCCGTGGGGCCGGGCCCAGCGCTCTGTCGCCCGCACGAAGCGTGATTCGGCCCGTTCGGGCTCTTCCTGCAACAGATATTCGTAGCCTTCCTCGTAGAGGTTCTTGGCCATGATCGGGGCATAGATAAAGCGTCTGCCGAGCACAAAGAGGAGCACTCCGATAACGGCGAGGATGAGAACAGTCCGCAGCACCGGAAAGATTCTGGTACGAAAGAAGTAGCCGAAGGTCTGCTGCTCTTCTTCGAGTTCGCGGGTGCTTTTCCGTTCGTATCCGCGGGGGATATTGATGGTCTTGCCGGTGATTCGGCCGACATAGGCTGCGAGGGCCTTGGGAGATTCACCCTCGATGAGCATGGTAGTCAGCTTGGAAAGCCGTTCGCCGCCGAGTTCCTCCTCGCCGACAAGTTCTTCGATGGCGAGTTTAAGGTTTCGGGGAAGGCCTGCAAGGGTCCGTTTTACAGCAAGGAAGTCCTGATCGCTCAGAGAGAGCTCTGCAGCTTCGGCCTCTTCGATGGCCTCTTCGGCTTCTTCTGTTGTTTCGCTTTCTTCTGCAGCAAAGGGGGCGAGCTCTTCCGCTCCCTCTTCGGAGGTGATGCCGAACTCGTCACCGATCCCCTCGAGAGAGAACTCATCGAAACTAAAGTCCTCGTCGTCCAGGCCGGTTTCCTCGAGTTCACCCAACTCTCCGAACTCTTCGCCCTCTTCGGTTTCGGTCTCTTCGGCTGTTGCCTCTCCGGCCTCCTCTTCTTCGCCTTCTTCCTCTTCTTCGCCGAAATCTGCAGCGGGAGCCTCTCCGGTCTCGAACTCCTCTTCCGCCGGCTCTTCGGGGATGCCGAGATCGAAATCCTCTTCGCCCAACTCGCCGAATTCTTCCGGTTCTTCGCCTGCTGCCTCCCCGGCCTCTTCTTCCCCGAGCTCCTCGAAATCCGGGAGCTCTTCAGCCTCTTCTCCGGCCTGTTCCTCGACTCCTTCCCCGGGTTCGCCCTCTTCCGGCAGACCGAACTGGAAATCATCCGGCAGGCTGTCGAGCTCTTCTGCAGTCCCCAGCTCCGAGGAATCGAAGCTCTCGAACTCTTCTTCGGGCTCGGGCTCTCCTTCGGGCTCGAGCTCGAGCTCTTCTTCGGCTTCTGGTTCTTCGGTTTCTTCGGCCTCTACGGCTTCTCCGGCTTTTTCGGCCGGCTCCTCTTCTACCTCTTCGAAGTCCGGGATCTCTTCGGCTTCTTCAGGTTCCTCGGCCTCTTCCGCTTCCTCGGCCTCCCCGACATCTTCGGCAGCACCGCCCAATAGTTCATCTAAATCAGCAGGCAGTCCTTCTTCTGGAGGCTCGATGTTCTCGATCTGCTCGCCACGTTCTGCAAGGATTGCCGGCTCGTCGCCGATTGAGTTGAGTTGCTGTTTAAACTGCTCGATGCTCTGAATGTCGGGCATGGTACTTCCTTATCCCATTTTCGGCAGAATCCGCTGGCACTGAAACACCCGTGCTCGTTCTCCTCCGGCAAGCCGCAGCCGACAGCCTGCAGCGGGGGAGAAACACCTGTTCTGCTCCCGCTCTTCAAGCCTGAAGGAAAATATACCGATGAGTATACCAGAACTATGGCTGGATCGAAACTCCGCATCCGCATCATTATCCTTCTCTTTCTTGTCGCCGGGTTCTTTGCAGGCCCGCTGTGGTCGCAAACCATGATGGAACCATCGAGATTCGTAGAGGATATCGATCTCCACCTGCTGGTCTCCCGGATGGACGAACCTGCCGCTCCCTTTCTGCACGAAAACACCCTCATTCTCAGTTATCGCCCTCCCTCCGGAGAAAAGGCGCGCTCTGTTTCCGTTGCCTTCGAGCACGAACGGTACAATACGCTGTACCCCTTCATGCGAACAAAGGCAGGAATCTACGTCTATACCGCAGACCTGGATGAGCTCCGTATCGAACCGGGAGAAGAACTGATATACCGGCTGGTGGTTGACGGTTTGTGGATGACCGACCCGCTGGCAGGCAGCAGACAAAACATCCCGCCGGAAGGCAAGGTTCTGAGCTCATCCAAAACAAGAGACAGGTTCGGCACCTCGGTAACCTCGGTCCGGCTGCCCGACCCTGGCCCCTCTCTCGAACCGGGTGTGCAGGTCGACCCGCAAAACGGAAAGGCCCTTTTCGTCCATCCGGCCGATCCAGGCTCCCGTATTTTCCTCGTCTCCGACATTACCGGCTGGGATCCCTTCCTCATGCCTTTCGAGCCGAGCTCGATCCGCGACAGTCGTGGACGCAGGTTCTATACCCTCGAAGTAAGCGTCAAACCAGGAGTCCATCACTATTATCTTCTGATTGACGGAGAGCGTTACCCCTCAGGCCGTTATCAGTCCTACGAATATCCACTCAACTACGGGCGGGTTTCCACCCTGGAGGGGAAACTCGACGTGTTCACCTTTTCTACCGCACGATAGCCAGAAAACCGGCCGAATACCGGTTTACACAAGCTTTGAACCAGTAATAGCTAAAACGGTCCGTTGAGCGGATAGACAGGCGGACGGCCCGATAAAACCGACCGCACGTTCTCTGCAGCACCCCGCTTCAGCTCCTGCAGAGAAGACTCGCTGTAATAAGCGCTGTGATCTGAAAAAAGCGCCCGCCGGCACCGCAACAGCGGAGAATCTGAGGCAGGGGGCTCGGGAGAGTAAACATCGATGCCCGCCGCCGAGAGATGTCCCGACTCCAGGGCCTGGGCCAGGGCCGTCTCGTCCACCACCGGCCCCCGGGAGGTATTGATCAGCATGCTTCCCTGCTTCATCTTGGAAATAACCTGTGCATCGAACAGTCCCCGGGTCTCCCGCTTGAGAGGAACATGAATACTAACGAAATCGCTCTCGGCAAGCAGCTGCTCAAAACCCACCGCCTCGGCAGCCCCGAATCCCGGATCCGGTTCGGAAACACCGCTGACCCCGTTTCCATCCCGGCCGCCGCCCTTCGCGGCCATCCTGCCGGCCTTCTCCAGCCTCTCCCCGAGACCCAGCCCGTCGGCCGGGTCGAGTTTTCCGTCGATTCCCGGATCGGTTATGAGGATGCGGGAAAAGCCGAGGGAGCGGGCCCTCCGATGGAGCACCTGCCCCACTCCGCCGTAGCCCACGATCCCGAGGACGCTTCCGTAAAGCCGCGGAGAGGGAGGGTCCCGGTGCAGGTTCCATCCGCCCCTGCGCACCCCCGAATCCCGGACAGGAAGCCGGCGGACCGCCCCGAAGATAAAGGCAAGGGCCTGCTCTGTCACCTCGTGATTACAATAGTTTTGTACGTTCGAAACCCAAATGCCCCGTTTTGAAGCAGCGTCGACATCCACATTGTCATAACCGATCCCGTAGCGGGCAATAATCCGCGCACGCCGCGCGCAGGAGATAATATCCGCCCCCATCGGGCTCTGATTCACCAGAATCGCGTCCGCATCCCCGACGATCTCCTTGAGCTCTTCAGGATCGTGGGTATTATAAACCTCCAGCCGGGCATTTATCTCTTCGAGCACCTGCTTCTCTATCGTATAGCTGCCGAACCTGTCGTCCGTTACCACCACCCGGAACATACTGCCTCCAATTTTCGGACTTCGATGTGGTTCCCAGTATATTCTTATCATCATCTTTGTACAGTGATCTTACTGCCCCCGATCGTGGAGATAGGCCCGGACAGACCGATCCCCTTGCCCGGACCGCCGTGAAGCGGTAAATTGAACACATGATCGAATACCTTCTTTTTGACGTAGACAACACCCTCTATCCCGCCTCCTGCGGCCTTGCCAAGGTGATCGGAGAGCGGATGACGGATTTCGTAACCGAATACCTCGAATTACCCCGGGAAGAAGCACACCGGCTCCGGAAAAAGGGCTCGGCTCGATACGGAACGACCCTGGACTGGCTGCGGAACGAGCACGCCTTCGAAGACATAGACACCTACATGGAAACGGTTCATCCGCCCGAGGTCGGATCCTATATCCCTGAGAATCCCCGGCTCAGAGAGATGCTTACCGAACTCGACCGTCCCCGCTCGGTTCTAACCAACGGACCCCGCCCGCATGCCCAGAGGGTGCTCCGCCATCTCGAGATCGACGATGTGTTCGAGTATATATTCGACGTAGGCTTTACCGGCTACCGGGGCAAGCCCTATGCGGCAACCTACCGGAAGGTCCTCGACACGCTCGGTATCCAAGCGGAAAACACTCTTCTTATCGATGACCATCCCCTCTACCTGACCGGTTTTCGCGACCTGGGAGGGCAGGTGCTCCTCGTGGATGAGCCGGGAACCGCCGGAGAGAGTGCCGACGGGATGCCGGTGATCCGCACGATCGATGAATTGCCGGATTTCCTGCACGAAGCAGGCATCGTGCCTGCATGATCAAACTGCAGCTTCAGATCGTCCGGCACAAGCCGGGGCTGCTCGTACTCGACATCGCCCGCTGGAACAGAATTGTCTTTTTCGGTATCGCGGTTCTTATCGCCTTGGGGATAGCCCTCCGCGGTTTCAGCCCGATGCCTGCAGCCTTCCTCGTCGCGGCGGCGGCCGCCGGTTTCTATTCTGAGGCTCTGCGTGTCGACCGCGCGAGGGGCACCATCACCAGCCGCTTCGGTCTTTTGTTTGCAGCTCGGCGCCGGAGCATGCCGATGGAATCGGCCCGGAGATTGCGAATCCGCACGATCTCGGCGGGAGGGAAACGTGTTTTCCGGAGGGTTACCCTCGAGTTTTCAGACGGAGAACCGTGGGAGTTGGAAACGGAAAAACTCGGCCGCAGCCCTGCACAAAGCAGTCCGTACCGGAGCCTGGCTGATTTTCTGGATATCCCCCTCATCGAAGAATAACCGGAACCGGCGGTTTTCGCCCGCAGCCTCTACAGCGGATCGTGATGGAGAAAACAGGCAACCTGATGCCGCTGTGCAACCTCGGTCAGCTCGGGAATACGGGTTTTGCAGATATCCATCCTTTTCGGGCATCGGTCGTAAAAATAACAGCCGTGCCGTTCGAGATCGGGCGAGGGAACATCCCCGCTAAGGATGATCCGTCTGCGGCTGCGCTCGAGGTCGGGGTCGGGAATGGGGGCTGCCGAAAGAAGGGCCTGGGTGTAGGGATGGAGGGGACGGCTGTAAAGGGCGGCTGAATCGGCCAGCTCGACGATCCTTCCCAAATACATCACCGCCACCCGGGATGCGATATATTCGATCACCGCCAGGTCGTGGGCGATAAAGAGAAAGGCGATCCCCATCTCTCTCTGCAGGTCCGAAAGCAGGTTCAGGATCTGGGCCTGGATCGAAACATCGAGAGCGCTTACCGGTTCATCGGCCAGTATGAGCCGCGGACCCAGGGCCAGGGCGCGGGCAATACCGATCCGCTGGCGCTGGCCGCCGGAGAACTCGTGGGGGTAACGGTTGCGAAAGTGACGGGAGAGGCCTACCCGCTCCATCAATTCCTCTACCCGCCGGTTGATATCCCGCTTCTCCAATTCGATGATTCCCCGGTTCCGATAGATTATCAGGGGTTCTGCAATGATATTCCCGGCGGTCATCCTCGGGTCGAGGGATGCGTAGGGGTCTTGAAAGATGAGCTGAATGTTTCGCCTGGCCCGAAGGAGTTCATCCCGCCCCATAGAGGGCAGCGAGGCCCCTTCCAAAAGCACATCGCCGGCTGTTGGAGGAAGGAGCTGGGCAACCGCCCTTGCCGTAGTTGATTTGCCGCACCCCGATTCTCCCACCAGTCCGAGGGTTTCCCCCCGGTCCATGGAGAAGCTCACGCCGTCTACCGCCCGTACAGCGCCGACCCTCCGCCGGAAGACGATCCCCGATTCGACAGGAAAATGAAGCTTCAAGTCCCGCACCTCCAAAAGGGGCGGGGATGAAGGTGAAGCGGAAGAGAAGGCATTCATTTTTCTGCTCCTGCTCCGGTTTCCCGGTAAAGCCAGCAGTTCACCCGAACAGATCCGCTTCCTCCGACGCTATAGGCGGGCGGATAGCGGTGTCTGCAGATCTCCATTGCCTGTTCGCAGCGGGGGTGGAAGGGACAGAGATCGGGCAACTCGATCAGATTGGGAGGTCTTCCGGGGATCGAATAGAGGGGGCCGCTTCGGCTCCGGTCGACCCGCGGAACCGAACGAATCAAGCCGCTGGTATAGGGATGCCGGGAGCGGTAAAAGATATCCTCGGAACCGCCGGTTTCGACGATCCGGCCTGCATACATCACATTCACCCGGTCACTCATGGCCGCAACCACCCCCAGATCGTGGGTGATCATGACCACCGCCGTATCGATCCGTTTTGTGAGCTCTTGAATCAACTCGAGGATCTGGGCCTGAATGGTCACATCCAGGGCGGTCGTCGGCTCATCGGCAATCAGGATATCCGGGTTGCAGCTGAGGGCCATGGCAATCATCACCCTCTGACGCATACCACCGGAAAACTGATGCGGGAATTCATCGAGCCTGCGTTCGGGAGACGGGATTCCCACCTCGCCCAGCATCCGGGCGGCCTTTTTCCGTGCTTCATGCCTGTTCAAGCCCTGATGGAGCCGGAGCGTCTCGATCAGCTGGACGGAAATGCGCAGAAAGGGGTTCAAACTGGTCATAGGATCCTGGAAGATCATGGAGATGCGGTTTCCCCGGATCCGCCGCATCTGCCCGGGCGGCAGGTTCAGCAGGTCCCTGCCCTCGAAGAGGACCTGTCCCTTCATGATCCTTCCGGGCGGGGAAGGGATAAGGCGCATGATCGAGAGGTTGGTTACCGATTTGCCGCTGCCCGATTCCCCGACGATGGCGATGGTCTCTCCCCGGTACAGAGAAAAAGAGACCCCGTCGACCGCCTTGACGATACCCTCATCGGTGTTGAAATAGGTGGTCAGATCCCGTACATCGAGAATCGGCCCTTCGTCACTCGAACGGTGAGTTCCCATCTTCCCCCCTACAACCGATTCTTGCTTTGAGGATCGAAGGCGTCCCGCATGCCGTCCCCGAGAAAATTCATTGAAAAGAGAAAGACCGTCATAGCCAGGGCCGGAAAAATGAGTCTCCACGGAAACAGAGACATCCCCTCTACCCCTTCCCGGACCAGAGATCCCCACGATGCATAGGGGGCGGAAACGCCCAGACCCAGATAGGAAAGAAAGGCCTCCATCATAATAAAACTCGGGATCCGCAGGGCCAGAAAGATGATGATGACCCCCAGGGTGTTCGGTATCAGATGACGAAGAATGATCCTGTTCGTGCCGGCCCCCATCGAACGGGCGGCCTCGATGAATTCGGCGTTCCTGAGGGACATGATCTGCCCCCGGATTACCCGCGCCACCGTGAGCCAGCTCACAAAGGCGAGGGCCAGAAACAGATTCAGAATGTTCTTTCCGAACAGGGCCATCAGGATGATGACGATCAGCATGTAGGGCAGTCCGTACATGATGTCCACTACCCGCATCAGAAGCGAATCCACCTTGCCCCCCAGATAACCGGCGGCTGATCCCACGAGGATTCCGATCAGCACCGACATGATCGTCCCGATCAGCCCGATCGCAATAGAGACCTGTCCGCCGTAGATAATCCGGGCCAGCATGTCCCGGCCGAGTGCGTCGGTTCCGAGGAGGTAACGGCGCTGATGCTCGGGGTTCGCCTCGACCTCTTCCCTGATCTGGACAAGCTGAGCCCTTTCCCCGGCGTTCAGTTCGCTGCGCCCCTCTTTTTGTGCGAGAACTTCGAGTTCATGCTGCTTCTTTTCCAGGTACAACTCGCCGCCGGTTTTTGTCAACGAGGGCGGAAGATATTGGTGATCGAGGACCTGGTACTTGTAAGAGTGGATCGGCAGGATCGGCGCGGCAACGGAGATCAAGGCATAAAAGCCGACGATCACAAGGCCGGTCAGGGCCATGCGGTTCTTCCTGAGCCGCCGCCAAGCATCCCGCCACAGGCTCACCCCCTTTACCGGCTGATCGAATTCGTTGGTCAGACCCGCTTCCAGCCGGGAGACTCCCATCTCGGCCTCCGCGCCGCTGAGGCTGCGGTCGGAGATTTCACCGTTCTTTTTAGTCATAGGAAACCCGCGGATCGAGGTAGCCGTAGAGGAGGTCGACAAAGAAGTTCATCAGGATCAGAATCACCGAATAAACGATGACCGTACCCATCACCAGGGTATAGTCACGATTGATCGCCGACTGGACAAAAAACTTTCCCAGTCCGGGTACCCGGAAAATCTGCTCGACCACCACCGAGCCGGTAACGATCTGAGCAAACGCCGGGCCTATGTAACTGACCACCGGGAGCAAACCGCCCCTTATCACATGCCGGAATATCACGATCCCCCCCGGCAGGCCCTTGGCCCTGGCGGTCCGAACATAGTCGCTGCGCAGTACATCGAGAAAGCTTGCACGGGAGAGCCGGGCAATGTAGGCAAAATAGGGAAGGGTCAGGGTAACAGCCGGCATAATGAGGGTCTGCATGCCGTAGCGCCCGGTAATCCAGCCGGAGGTAGGCAGCCAGCCCAGCCGCATGGCAAACACAAGCATAAGCACAGGCCCTACGACAAAAAGGGGAATAGATATCCCCACCGTAGCCACCGACATAAAGGTATAGTCCACCAGCCTGTTCTGTTTCAGTGCCGAAACAATGCCCGCAGCAATCCCCAGGGTCAGAGCAGCGCCAAGGCTGACAAGCCCCAAAATGAGCGAATTGGGAAGGCTCCCGGCTATCAGGGAGTTTACATCGTGATCCTTGTAACGGAAGGACGGCCCCAGATCGAAGCGGAGTACATCGAAGAGATAGCGTCCATACTGAACAACCAGCGGATCGTCCATGTGATACTTCCGCTCGAGGTTGCGGAGGATTTCATCGGGCACCGCCTTCTCCCGCGCGAAGGGACCGCCGGGAGCAAGACGGATAATAAAAAAACTGACGGTAATAATAATGAAGAGCGTCGGAATCAGGCCGAGCGCTCTTCTGATTACATATTTTTTCAAACCAGTATCATCCGGCCGGTCACTTCATGTAGATATCCTTCGTCGGATGGATATCCAGTACATTGGTATACCAGCCGCCCCACTTGTCCAGATCGATCATGTTGGACTGAGAATAGAAGTAGAAGGGAGCAATCGGCATGTCCTCCATTAAGAGTTTCTTCGCCTGGGCAAGGACCTGGTACCGCTTTTCTCCGCCGGGCATGGTCGAAGCCTTTTCGATGAGCTCATCGTACTCGGCACTGGTATAATTTCCCCCGTTCAGGGCGCTGGTGCTGATAAAAAGATCGAGAAAGGAGTTCGGGTCTTTATAGTCCCCGGCCCAGCCGGCCCGGGCGATGTCGAATTTTCCTTCCTGCCGGTTATTCAGGTAGGTTGACCACTCCTGATTAACCAGTTCCACATCAATATTCAGCGTCTCTTTCCAGCGCTGCTGAACATATTCGGCGATCTTTTTATGGGTTTCCGAGGTGTTGTAGAGGACCTCGAAAACGGGAAAACCTTCGCCGTCGGGATATCCGGCCTGTGCCAGCAGCTGACGTGCCTTTTCTGCGTTGTCGGAAAAGGTTTCCGGAGGCTGATAGCCTTTCATGGGAGGAACAATGCCGTAGGCGGCAACATCTCCCTTGCGCCGGATCTTCTCCACGATCTCTTCCCGGTCGACGGCCAAAGAAAGGGCTCTGCGCACCCGCGCATCATCGAGGGGAGGGCGTTCGGTGTTGAAAACGTAGTAGTAGACAATCATAACGGCGTTGGACTGGTGGTCGTCCCGGAGCTTTGCCTCGTCGATTGCATCGTTGGGCACCTCCGTGGACCAGTCGAGCTCTCCGTTTTTGTACATATTGTAGGCAGTGTTGTTATCCTCGATCGGCAGATAGGTCACTTGGTCGAGCTGCACCGCCTTCCGGTTCCAGTAGGTCTCGTTGGGAACCACGGTAAGCTTTTCCTGAGGACTCCACTCTTTCAGCACGAATGGGCCGTTGCCCACGAAATTTTCCGGTTCGGTCCAATCATCCCCGTATTCATCGATGACGTGCGTAGGAACAACGCTGAAGGCGTAATGGGCAAGCATACCCAGAACGTAGGGCGCAGGTCCCGTCAGATCGAACTGGAAGGTCCGCTCATCGAGGGCGCGAATTTGTACCGCCTCGGGGCCTGCCTCGCCGCTGTTGTATTCCGCGGCGCCTTCGATCACCATATTCATCATGTATGCATACTCAGCCGCCGTCTCCGGGTTGAGAAACCGGAGCCAGGAATCGACGAACTGCTGAGCGGTAACGGGGGTGCCGTCGCTCCAGACGGCATCCTCGCGCAGTTTGAATGTGTAGGTCAAACCGTCGCTGGAAATCTTCCAGCTCTCGGCAACCCCGGGGATCGGATCTGCCGTTTCGGGATCATAGGACATCAGTCCCTCGAAAAGGGAGAGGTAAATCCGGTGTTCCGGAACCCCGGAAATGAGCGCCGGATCGATGGTTTCCGGTTCTGCACCATTGTACAAAATGAATTCAACCGGCAGATTCTCTTCTTCCGCTATTGCAGCCGGTTCCTCTTGGCCTCCCCTGTCTCCACAGGCGATAAGACCGAAGAAAACGGCAACCGTCATCACAGATAGTATGATTCGCTTCATGGCATCCTCTCCTTTTTCGCACAGTTTCCAGATGGCCCTGCTTATTGTTATAACGCAGAGTTCACCGTCCACGCAAGGAAGGCGCATTCTCCAATTGACACACCGGTCATGGCCTACTACCATATGATAATCATGCAGCAAAAATTACGACCACTTATGGAGCAGTACCCGGATATTCTGCGGCAAATGAAGGTGTACCGTCCGGAAAACCGGAGAATTACTCCGGAAAACGTCTTTCAAGAGGGACACCGGGGCAATCGGCCGCTCATCGACGCCATGGTCGAAGATCTTCTGCTTCCCGGAAGCCGAGTCCGGAATTTGGAACACCTGATCGAACTGTACAACCTCGCCCAGAAAGGCAAGAGCTGTCTTATCCTCATGGAACACTACAGCAATTTCGACGTAGTAGCGCTCTACTACCTTCTGGAACAGATCCCCGAAATCGGACGCTCTATTGCCGATTCCATCGTTTCCATCGCCGGCATGAAGCTCAACGAGGACGAAGAAGGGGTGTTGAAATTCACCGAATGCTACACCCGTCTGGTAATCTACCCGAGCAGAGGCCTTCAGAGCATCGAAGACCCGGAACTCCGTGCAAAAGAAGAACAGCGCAGCAAAGAGATCAACATTGCTTCCATGCGCACCATGGTCCGCCTGAAAAACAACGGACGGATGTTTCTGGTCTTCCCGTCGGGGACCCGATTTCGTTCCTGGGACAAGAGTTCACGCAAAGGGGTGAAAGAGGTAGATACCTACCTCAAATCCTTTGATTACATGGTGATGATCGCAGCCAACGGGAACATTCTGCACGTAAACCCCGGCCTTATGATGAATGACGTTGCAGCCCGGGACCTGATGTACTTCAGCAGCAGCCCGGTCTACTCATGCAGCGGGTTCCGGGAGCGGTTCCGGGAGGAAACCCCCGAGGGCGAGGATCCGAAACAGTATGTGGCCGACATGGTGATGCACGAACTCGAGGCTATGCACGAGAGTGCCGAGAAAGAACGGGAGAGAGAACTCGAAGAGCTCGAGAAGACTGCAGAAAAACAGGATTAGCGGGCCTTCTCTACCAGATGCCCTCTTCCTGATACCAGACGGTGGTGTCCACTCCATAGGTCAGAGAATAGGCCGAACCCCCGATTCGAGAGAGGTAGCGCTCCATTACCGCAGCTCTGCCCGGAAAATCAAAGAACACCCGCTGTGCGTCCTCCCGGTGGGCATGCTGCATCATTGCTTCGATGAGCTGTTTCGCCATCCCGAAACCGCGGAACTCCGGTTCGATATAGATCATTCTCACCCAGAAATAAACCCGTCCCCGCCGGTCTTCTTCCCGGGCGGCCCACAGGCATCCTGCCAGCTCCTCTACCGGACTGCGTGAGGTGAGGATTACCGAGGGCACCGGCTCATCCACCTGTTGGCGGCGGCCTAGATGCTCACAAAGATAGGCTGCTTCTTCTTCATCGTATCCTGCATGGGAATCGTAACATGCCTGCTTGTAGAGCTCCCGCATCCGGGGAAGAAAATCCTCCCCTTCCTCGGTAATCTGGAACTCCGACAGGACCAAATCGTCGGTTTCCTCCTCCAGGGCTTCGAGCTTTTCCAAACCCCACAGGTCCCGAAGGTCGTTGTACCACTCGAGGACAATTCGGCGCATCTGTTGTTCCTTGAACTGATACCAGGCGCGCTCGAGCTCCTCGCGTTGTTTGATGGTGTTCTTGAACGCCCGAAAAACCCCTCTTCCGGCGGAAAGAGCACGCTTCAACTCATCGTGGTACACAGGGTTCCGCAGCTGAGAAACAAAGCGTTCCATGAGTTGGAAACCGTCGGCTGAGACCCAGGGAGGAATCGGAACAAAACGCTGGGTATCATCGACATTCACGTTTTGCGAAGAAACCAGCTGTTGTTCGGCAACGTCGTAATAAAAGTTCTCCTCCTGATTCTCCATTGAGTAGATGATCTGATCCATCAATTCATCAGTGAGATCGAAGACGAGGCGTCTGGATTGTTTCTGGAGATCGTCCGCCCGGGAAGCCTGCCCCTCGCCGTAGTCGGCGCTCCAGTCGTTTTGAAAATACTGTGCACTCATGTGTGATCCTTTCTGATCCGGTCCAATTCATCAAAAACATCGTCTACGTCAACATACCATTGCTCACCGGACCTGCGCTCCCGAAACTCCACCCCCTGTTCATTTACGTGGCGGGAGGAAACAACGATCCGATAGGGAATACCGATCAGGTCGGCATCCTTGAATTTCACTCCGGGAGACTCCTCCCGATCATCGAATAAACAGTCGTCGCCGAGATAATCTGCAATCTTGGCGGTGAGCCTTTTTATGGTTAGTGATTTGCCGATAGACATGAGATAAAAAACATAAGGGCTGATCTTCCGCGGCCAGAGGAGTCCCCGTTCATCGTGGTTGACCTCGGCGATCGCTGCCATAAGCCGCCCGATCCCTATGCCGTAGGCCCCCATGTGTGGATAGATCTGTTTTCCATCGTCATCCTGGACTGATAGCTCGAGGGCCCTGGAATACACATCGTCGAGTTTGAAGATATTGCCGAGCTCCACCGCCCGCACCCCCTTCAAGGGACCCCCGCAGTGCAGACAGGTGTCATTTTCTCCGACCAGAGAGATGTCGGCAACAATACGGCTTTCATAATCCCTTCCGAAATTGACGTTTATGTAGTGAACTCCCCATTTGTTCCCCCCATATACCAGGTTCGAAGAGGATGCCACCGTTTCATCCACGACAATCGGCAGCAAATCCTCCATGCCGAGGGGGGACAGATATCCCGGAATGAGGCCGATCTCCTTGAGCTCGTCGGCCTCGGCAAAGCCGATTACCGGGATGTGCAGCACCTGGGTGAGTTTTTCCACACTGACCTCGTAATCGCCGCGGACTACTGCCATCACCATCCCTTCCACCGTCCGGTAGACCATGCACTTGGCAAGCCGTGACTTTGGGAGATCAAGACAGCCGGCGAGGCTGTCCATGGTATTACAGTCCGGGGTTTCCCTCGGTTCCATAGGGAGGGGGTTCTCGCTCGTCTCCTGTTTGCCTCCGACGGCTACCTCCCGGTTTGCGGTATAACCGCAGGATTCACAGGTAATGACCACATCGTCCCCGCAGCCGGCCGGAACGAGAAACTCGTACGCCCTGCTCCCCCCGATATACCCGACACCGGCTTCGGCGGTAAACACATCCAGTTCGAGGGCCTTGAAAATGCGCTTGTAGGCAGCATGCACCCGGGGAAAAAAATTGTTCAGGTCCGAGTAGGACCGGTGAAAGGAGTAGGCATCCTTCATCATGAATTCTTTCGCTCGAATCAGCCCGCAGCGTGTGCGTTCTTCATCCCGAAAGCGGGTCTGGAATTCATAGATCATGACCGGCAAATCCCGGTAAGAGTTCATTCCGAGCCGGACCAGCTCAACCATGGCCTCCTCGTGGGTCGGAGAGAGCACGAGTTCTCTTCCTGTTCTGTCTTCAAAACGGATCATCTCCTGATCGACCAGGGCTTCCCGCCCCGACTTGATCCATATGTCTCGGGGATTGACCAGAGGGACCTCGACTTCCTGACCGCCGAGTTGATCCATCTCCTCCTTGATCAAGTCGATAATTCGGGAAAAAACCTGCTTCCCGAGCGGAAGAAGAGAGTTGAGTCCCTGGCCGAGGGAACGGACATATCCGGCGCGCAACAGGAGACGATGCCCTTCGGAACGAATTTCTTTGGGGACTTCTCGTAATGTTTTCCCGAATAATCGTGAATATCTCATTGTTTCTCATTCTATGGCCTGGAGAAGGACCGGTCAAGAAAGCTGTCAGGCTTGACACCCGTCGGTATTCGGAACAAATTCAAAGCGAAACTACCAGAACAGGAGTCTATAGTATGAGTATTATTGATTTTGTAGAAGCACGGGAGATCCTCGATTCACGGGGAAACCCCACGGTTGAAGTAGATGTTATGCTCGAAGACGGCACCCTCGGGCGGGCCGCTGTTCCCTCCGGGGCTTCCACCGGGGAGCACGAGGCTGTTGAAATGCGGGACGGGGACAAGAACCGATTTATGGGCAAAGGTGTTACCAAAGCCGTTGAAAACGTCAATACGTTAATATCCGAAGAAATCGAGGGTCTCGACGCCGTCAACCAGGTCGATCTCGACCGGACCATGATCGACCTCGACGGAACCGAAAACAAGGCGAAACTGGGGGCCAATGCCATCCTCGGTGTTTCAATGGCTGCGGCACGGGCAGCAGCGAGTTTTCTCGGACTTCCCCTGTACAAATACCTCGGAAGCTATCACGCCTCGGTTCTCCCGGTACCGATGGCAAACATCATGAACGGAGGAGCCCACGCAGACAATTCGGTTGATTTCCAGGAGTTTATGGTCATGCCTGCCGGAGCAGCCAATCTCAGGGAAGGTGTTCGGATGATCACCGAGGTCTTCCACACCCTCAAGGGCATCCTCAAAGACAAGAGCTACAGCACAGCCGTTGGAGACGAGGGAGGCTTCGCTCCGAACCTCAAATCCAACGAGGAAGCTATTGAGTTGATTCTCCAGAGTGTAGAGAAAGCCGGCTACAAACCCGGCGAAGAGGTCTTTATCGCCCTCGACCCCGCTTCTTCCGAGTTCTTCGATCCGGAGAAAGGCAAGTACATCTTCAAGAAATCCGACAACCGGGAACTGAGTTCCAATGAAATGGCGGATTACTGGGCCGAGTGGGCCGACCGTTATCCTATCATCTCCATCGAAGACGGAATGGACGAAAATGACTGGGAAGGCTGGAAGTATTTGACCGAAAAGATTGGGAACAAGGTCCAACTCGTAGGAGACGATCTCTTTGTCACCAACACCAAGCGCCTCGAGCGGGGGATCCAGGAAGGCATTGCCAACTCGATCCTCATCAAGGTAAATCAGATAGGGACCCTCACCGAGACCTACGAAGCGGTGGAAATGGCCAAAACCGCAGGCTACACCGCTATTGTCTCGCACCGGAGCGGAGAGACCAGCGACAACTTCATCGCCGACCTGGTGGTTGCCCTCGAAACAGGTCAGATCAAAACCGGATCTCTTTCCCGCTCCGACCGGCTCTCGAAATACAACCAGCTCATGCGGATCGAGGATTCCCTCGAAGGGATCGCCTCCTATCCGGGGAAGAAGGCATTTTATTCGATTAAACGGTAATGCAGCCGGCGGCTCTCGGTGGAGGGTCGATGTGCAGAAAGAAAAAAACCGGGCCTCAGGGTCCGGTTTTTTTAGTAGCGAACGTGAAAATCCCGCATGTCCCGGCTCGATTCGAGAGCCTGAACCGAAATATCGTCGACTCGTGCCGAAGGGGGGCCCTCTCGAAGCTTTCGTACAAAGGCGTCCACCCGGGCATCCTCTCCCTGACAATAGACTTCGACCGAACCATCGAAGTCATTGCGCACCCAGCCGGCCAAACGCAGCCGCCTGGCTTCCTGGAGCGCCCAGTAACGAAAGCCGACTCCCTGAACTCGGCCCTCCAAGCGGACCGATACCGCTTTCATAGACTCCCTTCGGCAAGGTCCTCTTCCTGCCCGAGGGCCTGTGCGATCATCCCCTCGAGTTCAGAATAATCGAAGGGCTTGAACAGGACGGGAAAAGATATATTCACCTCCGGTTTGAGAAAACCGCTGGTGATAAACACAATCTTTTCCGAACAATATGTCTGCAAGAACTTGATCCAGTAATCTCCGCCGAGGATTTCCATCCGGTAATCGGTAACAATTACCCGGATCTCCTGGTCCAACAGCTGTTTGATGGCTCCTACCCCGTCTGAGGCGACATAAACCTCATACCCCTTTTTCCGGAGAAAGTCTCGGAGCGTGAGCCGGATTGCATCCTCGTCTTCAACAATAAGAACGGGGATTTGCTGTTTTTTTTCATCGGAAAGCATACGTGCTACCTCATTAGATAAAAAGAAAAAGAGCTGTGGTCAAGGTCTTTTCCACAGCGGCCGCAGAGTTCATGACGGCCAGGAAAAAATCAGGGAACATCCACCAGTTCTTGCACCCGGGAAATGAAAGAGGGAAAATCAATGGGCTTTGGGAAAAACAGGTCGGCTCCCTTCTCCCGAATGCGTTCCTCCACCGATGCATCATCCAGCCCGCTGATGGCAACCACTGTTATTCCGTCCAGGCCATCGTCCGATTTGACGTTTTCGCAGAGCTGAAACCCATCGATACCGGGAAGGTTTAAATCGAGAATGATGTACCTCGGTTTTTTTTCCGCTATCTTTCGTCCGGCCTCGAACCCGTCATACGCCTGATACACGGTTACTGACGGCATTCGTTCTCTCAAAAGCCGGGTAACGACATCGTTCACCTCGCGATCGTCGTCAATAACCACGAACACGGAGGGATCGGTTTTTTCATGACCTTCGGTAGCAAGATCCGGGGGTATTCTCATACCCCGTTCCTCGAGGAATTCAATCAAGTCATCCGCATAGACTCGATACTGTCCCCCGGGTGTTGTAAAAGCCTTGAGATAGTTGTTTTTTATCCAATTGATAGCCGTCTGGTTTACTACTCCACAAATATTCGCCACTTCGAGGGCCGAGTAGATTCTTACCTTCTTATCCTTATCCCGTTTTGCCATACCAGCTTCCTCGCATGAAACACAGACCCATCGGTCGGGTTCTGCTGATGCTTATTTTTTCCCCGCCGGACCATTGTACCCGCCAACGGTGGTTCGGTCCGCTTTTTCTCTTCCCATTAGTATATTCCTGAAAATCTGAAAGTCAATGTCAAAATAGTCAAATCTGTCATTCCGGTTCATCCTGTCGATATTCTTTGAGGATTCTTACTACAAGGGGGCGCGGATATCCCCGTGCCACCAACCGGTTCGAAAGTTTGAAATAATTCTCGGCTTTTCGGCGTAGGTTTTTTTCGATCTCTCCGCGAAGATTTTCCTCCTCCCGGGTCTGGTCCACCTTGGCAAAAACAACCGACTCGGCCAGAGATCGAGCGACTCCCCGTTTTTCCAACCCGGCTATAAGGGCAAGGCGGGAATCACTTCGTTTGCGCAGCCGCGATTCTACCCATTGCTCGGCAAAGAGACGATCGCTGAGGTAGCCGGCCCGCTCGATCCTGTCGCAGGCGGCGGAGGCAGCGTCTTTACTGAATCCGCGGGAGAGAAGTTTCATTTCCATTTGTCGTCTGGAGTGATCGCGACGGGCAAGAAGGTCGTAGGCAGTCTTTTCCGCTCTGATACGGGTGTCCGCCCGGGAGAGGGGTTTGAGCTCTTCATCGGACAGCCGCCGGCCTTCGACCGGACCGTCTTCGGAAGAAAATATATCGGGAGCTTCTTCATCGCGGAAAAAAAATGAAGGCCCGTCGCGGAGTGTGAGTTTCATCACTCCGCCGGGCCCTTGAAGCTTAACAGATGAGATTATCCGATCAGCGTTTGGAGAACTGGAACTTTCTTCGTGCTCCCCGCTGTCCATACTTTTTCCGTTCGACCATTCGCGGATCCCGAGTCAGGAATCCATTGGCCTTGAGGGCGCTGCGGTTTGTTTCATCATGGGTGATCAACGCCCGAGCAAGACCCATTCTGCAGGCCCCGGCCTGTCCGGAAGGACCTCCGCCGCGCACATTGATGGTTATGTCGTACTGGTTCCGTCCAACGGTTACATCCAGCGGCTGATACACCTTGCTGAGTTCACTGGGATTTACAAAATACCCGTCGGCATCCTTTCCGTTGATACTTACTTTCCCGCTGCCCTGCTGTAAATACACCCGGGCAATAGCGGTTTTCCGCCTGCCGGTTCCGAATCCGAGATATGCGCTCACCGGTCTCCTCCTTTATAGATTTCAATAGGTTCAGGCTGTTGTGCTGCATGAGGGTGATCGGCGCCGGCATAAACCTTGACATGCTTGAACAAACGCCTGCCGAGCCGGTTTTTCGGAAGCATTCCCCGAACTGCGTTTTCCAAAGGAAAGGTGGGTTTTCGGGCAATCCGTTTTTCGAGAGGCTCGCGGGTTATCCCTCCGGGGTAACCGGAATGGCGATAGTAGTTCTTTTTCTGCATTTTTCCGCCGGTTACGGCAATTTTGTCGGCGTTGATGATGACTACATAATCACCCATATCATGATGGGGCACATACTCCGGTTTGTGCTTTCCCCGGGCAAGAGTAGCAGCCTTCTCGGCAACCTTCCCGAGAATCTGATTTTCGGCGTCGATCAGATACCATTTTCTTTCCACATCCTTCGGATGGACATAAATCGTCTTCATATCTTCTACCTTTTCTTCACGTTCACGCGGCGCCTGTTCGGCCGGCTGTGTAGCTGATTCACTCGAACTGATTGTGAGGGGAAATAATTACATACCCGGCAGGGAATGTCAAGATTCGATGCCTCTTATCCCTCCGATTCAGGTTTTTCCTCTGAATCAGCCTGTTCCGCCGTTTCGTTTTCCGCCTTTGCTTCTTCTTCCTCTTCCCTTTTCATTTCGATACGGTCCTTTATATCGGCTACCCCGATAAAAACGGCGATCAAACCAACAAGCAGAGCAATAATAGGAACCCCGCCCCGTAAAAACTGCAGGACATCCTGCATCCAGTTCAAACCCCAGCCATCTATCGGTAATACGGAGTATACAGCAAATATAACAAAAACTATACCAACCACGAGTGCAACCATTATGCGATCCTCCAAGTCTTCAGATTATGTACGATTACGATACTCAAAAAGCGGAAACTGTGCAACTAGTAATTCATGAACTCTTGCCCATCGGGTACCGCAGCAGTATTTTCTCAACAGCATCGGAGAGCATCAGAATGAAAATACGAATCGACACCGAACGGTGTACCGGCTGCGGCTTTTGCGAAGAAACACTGCCCCAGCTTTTTGAAATCGGCGAATTTACTGCGCACGTGAAGGAAATTGAAATAACGGGGGATATGCTCGGTGAAATCATCCAGGCAGCTGCTGAATGCCCGGCGGAAGCTATCAGCATTATTCAGGATGACGATTAACCTCTCGGTGGCAGCCGCATGCAAAGCGGCGAGTTCTTTTCTCCTGAGATCTGTCAGGGAAAATTCCGCTTTCGCAGAACCATTACGAGAATTCCGAGCGTATAGGCGATAAGCGGGAGAATATCGAGCAGCAGATTGACCAGCTCTACCCCCAAAACGAGGATTCCTACCGGACTGACGATTCCCAGCAGCTCGAGGGTCTGGTAGATGATCCGGCTGAACTGGATCAAAACTCCCAGAATAATCAGGAGCCAGGCGGTATCCCTGGTTTTCGACCACAGCATGATCGCAAGAAAGGTAGCCAGCGAACCGATTATCATCCGAGCGAGCAGGGAAACCAACTGATCCACTGTTTCCTCCTATTCAGCCGCTTACGAGGAGTTTTCTCTCACCGGCAGAGGTGCGAGCCGGAATAACGGCCGGAATCCGGGGATCCGGAGGCAGAAGGACTCCACGCTGCAGCATTTTCCTGACTAATTCAGCATATCCGCTCTCGCCACTTCGGGCAAGGAGCGCTGCGTTGATCCGCAGATAGGGTCCCCGGCGCTCCCAGCACTCATGATCGAAGAGGGACCAGTAGGATTCGGTATACTCCGAATCGGAAAGAAAGGTCTTGAGGTCATAGGCGGCCCGGCTCATTGCCGCAGCATAGAACGGCGGAATCGGGTCGGAAGGGGGCGGGCCGGACTGCATTGTGTCCTCCGGGGCCTTGGGCCCGCAAAACAGTACCGGCTGCAGCCATCCGGAACCGGGAAGGGGGAGGACCGGAAACAATGCCCCGGGGGGTTCGCTCGCTGCTTGTGTGCCGGCGCCGAGAAACGGGCGCCACAGGGAAGCAAGCCGGGGTGAAAGGGACACCTGCCCACCGCCGCTCCGACGATCATCCCAGGCTGATTCGGGAGAAGAGGCCGGGTCCCACAGCCGCGGGACCTCTCCGCTCTGCTCGGTGCCCGACCAGTCCATCACCGCAGAAACGGCCCGTTCGAATCCTGCATACCAGCGGCAAACCCCGTAGCCGGGAACCAGTTCCTGAAGGGCGCGCTCGAGCCGGGAGAATTCTACGGCCGGATAAGCAGCGGAAAGACCCCGATCGAGGCTGTTCTTCAGCGCCCCGGCAGCATGACCGGGCCGGTGCCCCATGATCGCCCGCCCGCCGTCCAGGTACAGATCCAAATACCGCCGGCCCTTATCGTCATACAGCCTGTAGTCCCGTGCCCGCCGAATTATCGGATACTCGGCGGGCAGGCCGTATCGGCTGAGCGGCCAAACCCCTGCCTCCCCCTGCAGCCCGAACCGACCGGAAAAGTCGCCGCTGCTCACATGCCCTCCAGACTGATTCGTTCGAGGGGAGTATATTTTGCAAGAAAAACACAGACCTTTCCGGTTTCAAAACGCACCCGCAGCCGTTCCTGCCCCTCCACGAAGTGGTTTCCCACCACCTGACCGGTTCCGTACGAGTCGTGATAGACACCGCTGCCTACCGGGTACTCAGCCTCCGGATTATCGCCCCCTGATGTCGGGCCTGCCGAAACAGTCAATCCACCGCCGGGACCGGCAAACCGTACCAGCTCTTGCGGAAGCTCACGAAGAAAGGAAGAGGGTCCGAAATACATACTGCGGCCCCAGATCCGGCGACGGTTACAGTAGGTAAAGACAAGCTCTTTCCGTGCACGAGTGATGGCCACGTAGAACAGCCGCCGCTCTTCCTCCAGTTCATCCGGATCGTCACCGGAACGCGGGAAGAGACCTTCCTCCATGCCGGTTATAATTACCCGGTCGAACTCGAGTCCCTTTGTGTTGTGCATAGTAATCAGAGTGACCCGGTCGCCCTCTCCCCGCTCATCCTCTTCCATCAGACTCCGATCGAGGGTAATGTCCTCCAGAAAGGTGGTCAGCCCCTCATCGTCGGCGGTGTAATCCTGTGCCGCATTTACCAGCTCTTCGATGTTGGCAACCCGGGAGCTTCGTTCGGCTTCATCCCTGCCGCGGTGATGGTCCACCAGGCCGGATTCCCGTACCAGATATTCGATAAGTCCGGAAAGAGGACCCTCTCCGAACTGCCCTTCCGCATCCCGAATAAGGGCGGCAAAGGCAAGGGCGCCGCTTCGCGCTTTTCCACGAAGAAACCGGCTTGCATCTGCTGCGGCATCCACCAGGTCTTTGCCGGAGGAGACGGCCTGCCCGAAGATCCGCTCGAGACTCACCTTTCCAACCCCGCGGGCCGGCTTGTTCACCACTCTGCGGAAGGCAATTTCGTCCCGGGGGTTTGCCAGAAGGGCGAGATAAGCGAGGCTGTCCTTGATCTCTTCCCGTTCATAGAACCCCACCGTCCCCACCAGCCGATACGGGATTCCCATCCTGGTAAAAACCGTTTCGAAGGAGCGGGATTGTGCGTTGGTACGATAGAGAACTGCTGTCTCTTTGTAGCTGCCGGGGCTAAGCCGTCGGGCACAAAACCGGGCTTCTGCATTCTGATCCTCGAGTTCATTGATCTGTGCCGGAAAACCCTCATCATTTTCGGTCCAGAGGGTTTTCCCGAGTCTGCCGGTATTATTCGCCACTACCGACGAAGCGATCGAGAGAATCGAAGCGGTGGAGCGGTAGTTTTGTTCGAGTTTGACTACTCGGGTTCCGGGAAAATTCTCGGGAAAAGTCAGGATATTGCGAACCTCGGCTCCACGAAAGCGGTAGATGGACTGGTCGTCGTCTCCGACCACACAGAGATAGGTGGAGCCGTTCCGGTACATCCGCTGAAGCAACTCGTACTGAGCAACGTTCGAATCCTGATACTCATCCACCAGAACAACCTTGAAACGGTCGGTGATGCGCTGCCTGACCTCCGAATGCTCGCTCAGAAGCTTTACCGGCTGCATAATCAGATCCCCGAAGTCAGCACAGCCGGTAGCCCGCAGCCGCTGCTCGTAGTTCCGGTATACCTCGGGGAATTGGGGATCGTGGCTAATAACCGAAAGATCGTCTTCCGGGCCGAGGCAATAATCCTTGGCCCGGGAGATCGCCCGGGTATAGGTCTTCAGGCGGCTGCGGGGCATGTCTTCGTACACGCTTGCCAAAAGATTCCTGGAGTCATCGTCGTCGTATATGGAAAACCGGGAGTCCATACCGAGCAGGGCGGCGTTCCGGCGAAGCAGCCAGGCCCCGAAGGAATGAAAGGTCCGGATCATTACCCCGGATGCCGAGGGAACCACCGAAGCCGCCCGCTCCTTCATTTCTCGTGCCGCCTTGTTGGTAAAGGTGACAGCCAGAATCGAGCGGGGATCGATAGCTCGCCGATCGATCAGATAGGCAATCTTTGTGGTAATCACGCGGGTTTTCCCCGAACCGGCCCCGGCCAGGATCAAGAGGGGGCCTCCCTCGTGGAGGACCGCTTCGAGCTGCGCGTCATTCAAAACATCAAGATAGTTCGTCACAGCAGCTATTCTCCTGTAAGCTCAGCCTCCAGGTCAATCCCGTTCCGTCGCACGATTGTTCCACGCACGAACCTTCCGGGCCGGCACTCCCGGCAGCCGAACACCACCAAACCGTCCACTTCAGGGGCCTGGAGATAGGCGCGACCGATGCTCAGATTCTCTTGGGGTATTGGTTCCTCCGGCAAAATCTGCAGCTCCCGTCCGAGAAAGCGGTCCATTCGGGCCTCGCTGATCTCTTCCTGCCGGCTTTGCAGCTCCTCTTGCCGTCTCGAGGCAGTTTCGCGGTTCGGGCGTCCGCCGAGCTTGGCAGCAGGGGTTCCCTCCTCCGGGGAATAGACAAAACTGCCTGCCCAGTCGAAAAGGGCCTGTTCCTGAAATTCCCTGAGCATTTTGAAGTCTTCCTCCTGCTCTCCGGGAAAACCGAGCAGGAATGTCGAGCGGATTACCGCATCAGGCAAGGCCTCGCGGATCTGTTCCACGAGCCGGAGATAGACCCGGCTGTCCCCCATCCGCCCCATGCGGCGCAGAATCCGGGCGGAGGCATGCTGAACCGGCAGATCGAAATAGGGAAGCAGGCGCGGATCCTTTTGATAAAGGGAAAACAGTCCCTCCGGCACATGATCTGGGTGGATATACAAAACCCGTATCCAGAAATTCCCGGAAATCGAGGAAAATCCCTCGAGAAGTTCCGGCAACAGACTCCTTCCTGCAATATCGTAGCCGTAACGGCCGAGGTCCTGGCCGATCAGGGTAATCTCCTGCATCCCCTGTTCCAGCAGAAGCCGGGATTCTTCGAGAATGTCTTCAGGCCCCCGGCTGCGAAGCGGCCCCCGGATTCCGGGTATCGCACAGAAGCTGCAGCGGTTGTCACAGCCTTCGGAAACCTTTACATAGACCGCCCCCGGATGGGAAAGAAAACGGTTCCGTCGAATGGGAGGGGATAGACCGGGGTTCCGTTCCGACCCGCCGCGGCGGACGGCGGTGCCCTGCTCTCCAGTGTCTGCAGCCTGCTCGGGAAGATACAGTCGCCCTGCCTGCCGGTTCCCCAGGTAGCTGCTTATCTGCTCCGGCAGCCTGTTTCCGAATATGCCGTCTGCCTCCGTCAGGTCCGAAGCGAGCTCGGGCCCGTAACGCTGCGACATACAGCCGGTAACAATGATCTGCTTGGAAGGGTACAAGCGGCGAAGCTCGAAGATTGTGTCGAGCGATTCCTCCCGGGCATCTTCGATAAAAGCGCAGGTATTAACCAGCACTACCGAGGCTTGGTCATGCTCGGAAACATACGTCCAACCCTGCTGTCCGAGAGAGGCGATCATGCGTTCGGCATCGACCTGGTTCTTGGCGCAGCCGAGGCTTACTATACTGTAGGTTTTTGCCGTGGAAGGGAGGGGATCGGAAGGGAGGAGATCGGGCGCTCCGGTATGCTTGTGAATATTTTTGTTGTTTTGTGAATCAGTGTTCGACACAGGTTCGGTGGAATCAATACATAGGTACGAGTCGGAGGTCGTAGTCCCCTCCCGACTCTTCCCAGGTGAGCATGGCAACCGCCACTTCGCCGGGACGGCCGAGTTCCACATCCTGGCTGTCCACACGGATGGTTACCGCCCCCGCGTTCGAAGCCCACATGCGGACGGTTTCGTTTACATCGATCGAAAGAGTTTCGCCTTTCTGATAATAACGCTGCCGGCGCTCGGTATTATCGGAAACATATCGGAACAAACACGCTCCGCGAAATGCAATATCAAGACTGAAGGGTTCATTCAAATCCGCAGTCATAACGGTAGAGGCCTCTCGTGACCGGTCGGGCGAGGAGGCCGCACCAGGTGAGGGCACTCCTTCGGACGGGCTTCCCGGCTTTGTTTCTTCTGCTGTCTGGGTGACCCGGTCGAATCGGAGTATCGCTCCCTTGTCCGGATCAGCGGGATCGATGTCCTTTAATATCATGGTGATATCGGCTCCACCCTCTCCATCCAGATCGACCTGGGTCTGCTCTCCAAGAGAGAGCTCCCTTTCGCCGAGCGGGGCGGAAATGGTAAGGTTTTCACTAATATCAAGGAGCCGGACAGGGTATTCCCCGCTTTTAAAATCAACACGAATTGAATCACCCTCATAGAAGCGGCGCTCGAGAATTTCTTCGCTGAAGGTAATGGTAGTGCCGGCAGGCAGGGTTTCTTCTTGATTGGAAGCCTCTTCGGCCATACGTGTCTCGCGGCGCTCGGAAAACCAGTCGGCAATACCCGGATAAAGGAAAAACCCGCCGGCAACTGCCGCAGCAATAATAACGGCAAGCAGAACAAACTTCCCTCCCCGCCCGCGGCTCTTCGTCTCGAGGAGCTCTTCCATCGGAACAGGTTGTTCCTGAATCCGGTAATTCTTATAGAGATTAACCAACTCACCGGAAGAGAGATTGAGGTAGTCGGAATATGTTCGGAGAAATCCGAGGAGATAGGGTTCTCCGGGAAATTCTTCGAAGTGCTCTTCTTCGAGAGCATGAATATACCGTTTGGCTATATGGGTTTCCCTGGCCGCCTGTTCGGTCGAAATCCCCTTCGCCTCACGAGTACTCCTTAGTTTCTCTCCGATCGACTCCATAACCGTTTATTCGCTCTCATATAAGAAATTATCAAATACATTCGCCGAAGAGTCTGCTTCGTAATCGAAACGCGCATCCGGAATATTCTGATTGGTTTCTATTTCGAGATAGTCCATCTGCACCGTATCGTAGCGGGAGGTGACCCCTTTGATTCGACGGATCAAAAGATCCTGGTTAACCGAAATATCGAGCTGACGGAATCCCACATTGGAAGAGCGCCAGGTAAGACGGAGTTTGACCACCTCTTCCCCATTCTCTTCATCGAGGGGCTCAGGTTCGGGACCATGAAGATAGGCAATACTGTAGTTCTTCTTAAGGAGCTCCAAGCCCTGTTTGTCGGCCATCGAAGAAATTGCTGCATCGCTGCGCCGCTTGAGCGACTGGGTCATCACCACCTGGTACTGGGGAATATAGACCTGAAGGGTTTCTCCGTTGGAAACGAGGACCTGTTCTTCCGGTTGTTCAAAATTGATTCGGAGCATATGAGGGCTCTTGTAGAAAAGCCTGCCGGTCATGGTTTCCTCGTCTTCGGTAATAACCACCCGGGCAGTATAATCCACGATTCGCCCATAGCGTTCGGACACTCGATCGAAGTAATCCACCGCCGTCTGTATATCCTGTCCTTCCTGAGCGACAACAGGGGCGACAGCGAGCACGAAGAGTACTATTATAGGGATAAAACGAAGCGAAGCCTTCAAAATCTTTTCTTTGGTAACTCCCGTTATTGTTTTCACTATGCCCGGAGGATCTCTCTTTGTCAATAGAGAGGAAAAACACGCTTTTTCGGCGGTCATCAGTAGCTGTATCAGTGGCTGCGGCTTTAATCGGGCTTGGAAAGCTCCACATAACCGGCCACGAGGTAACGCAAGGGGCCATCGGAAAGTTTGAGAGGCTCCCCACAGTCGGGACAGGTAAACCGGGAACCCTGCAGATATTCTTTCGCGCAACTGACACAATACACCTTGCCGCAGGATGGACAGCGTCCGGCCGGTGATTCACCGGGAGGTTCGCCGTGCAGCTTCAAGGGGGGCTGCTCCGGAAGGGCTTTCGGGCTCCACCATTCCCGCCCGCAGAGGGCGCACACGGTCCTCTCTTCGGTTTTCTCCCGTATTTCCCCCTTCAGCCGTCTGATTTGCCGCTGTTTTGCTTCTTCCAGGCCCTCCTCCGGGATATCCAAAAGATTCCGGGCCTCCAGATGCTGTTCCTGCCGGCATAAAAACTCTGCATAAGCAATCTTCAGCCCAACATCCTCGGGATACAGTTCGAGTCCCCGGTTATAGGCTGTCTCCGCCCTTCGCACCTCGCCCTTGAGAAA
>JAIPGG010000027.1 GCA_021736255.1 Spirochaetales bacterium
GACTCCACGGACTGTTTACCAGGATGAGGGTTTCACAATCAAGTCGATCCCTCTTCAGCATTCGAAACCCTGTGTAGGTTATACGCTGGAAGAGGATCCGCGTTCCGGTGTGTTTTATCCTGAACGGGCGAAAGAAGCCGGGGTACCCATGGGCCCACTGTGGGCAAGACTTCAACGGGGCGAGGCGGTTGTTCTTGAAAGCGGAGAAGAGATTCGTCCCGGACAGGTCCTCGGACCCGCGCGCAAGGGCCGGAAGGTCAGTTTTGTTACCGATACCGCCTACCGAAAGGATATAGCCGCCCGTGTTCATGGATCAGATCTGCTCATCTGTGAAGGGATGTTCGCAGAAGATCTCGCCGAAAGTGCTGCTGAAAAGAAGCATCTTACTTCACGGCAGGCGGCGCGAATAGCCGACGATGCAGGTGCGATAAAAAAAATGGGACTCATTCACTATAGTCCTCGCTACACAGAGCGGGAACTGAAGCATTTAGTCAGGGAGGCACAGGAAATATTTCCTGACACCTTTCTTACCCGCGATCGGCAAATAATACCCATACCCCATGAAGAAGAGGTTGATAAACAAGGAGGGGCTGCATGATCGAAGTAAACGACCTGGGAAAATCCTACGGTTCCTTTGAAGCGGTGCGGCATGTGTCGTTTTCTGTTTCGGCCGGGCAGGTTGTCGGACTCCTCGGACCGAACGGAGCCGGTAAGACAACGATAATGAAGAGTCTTACCGGATATCACTTTCCGAGCTATGGGAGTGTCAAAATCGGCGGCATAGATGTTGTGGAAGATCCTCTGGCTGTTAAGCGAATGATCGGGTACCTGCCGGAAAATGTTCCGCTCTACATGGATCTGCTTGTTTCCGAGTACCTCGATTTTATGGCAGAGAGCCGCGGTATAACCGGGGTACGAAAAAAGGAACGTACGGAAGCTGCAATCGAGGCCACGGGAGTCACTCCTGTTTACTCGAGCCGTATCGATAAAATTTCGAAGGGTTTTCGTCAAAGGCTGGGCCTTGCTCAAGCGATCATTCATGAACCGGAAATACTCATTTTCGATGAACCGACTACCGGCCTCGACCCGAATCAGATCATCGAAATACGAAATCTCTTGAAGCATCTCGGAAAGGAACGAACAGTCATTCTTTCCACCCATATACTCCAGGAAGTGGAAGCGGTCTGCAATCAGGTTTTTATTTTGAATAAAGGGCAGATCGCAGGCCAGGGAACAACAGAAGAAATCGAACGTGAGTTAAGGGGAGAGACAGTACTTTCTGTCACCTTTACCGGCGGAAATTCGCAACGCCTTGATAAAGAACTCGAAAAACTCAAAGCGGTGAACTCTGTATCGGAAGTTAGTTCCGAACAGGGAGACAGGGTGAGCTGCAGGATATCGATGCAGCCTGATACCGATGCAGGTGAACTCATCTTTGATTGGGCTGTTGAAAATGACCGCAAGATTGTCTCGATGGTTCCACGGCATTTGAGTCTGGAAGATATCTTTATACAATTAACCCGGGAAGGAGGAAGCAGCAATGCCTAATATCCGCCCGATTCTGCGAAAAGAACTCAGGAGTTATTTTAACTCGCCGATTGCCTACATCGTTATTCTGATCTTTCTGGTTTTTACTTCGGTTTGGTTTTTCTATATTGAGCAGTTTTTTGCAAGAGACACGGCTTCTTTACGCGTTTATTTTAATATTTTTCCTGTTGTTTTTATTTTACTCATCCCGGCTATGACAATGCGGAGCTGGGCGGAAGAAAAGAAGGAGGGTACGGATGAGATTCTGTTAACCATGCCCTTCCGTGAAGTAGACCTTGTACTCGGTAAATACCTGGCTTCGCTCATCCTTTTGGGAATTATGCTGGCATTAACTATTCCGCTGCCGTTGACGCTTGCACCTCTCGGTGACTTTGAATCGGGGCAGATAGTCGGACAGTACCTTGGATCAGTTTTACTCGGAAGCGCAGGGATTGCCGTAGGTATCTTCATATCATCACTTTCAAAGAATCAGATATCCGCATTTATTTTCAGTGCGTTGATTCTCCTTGTAATTACGATGGCAGGCAGAGCCAATCTGGTTCTGAATCTTCCCGGTGTGCTTTCGGATTTTTTGTCGTATATTTCCTTGGACTATCACTTCGAAAGTTTCAAGAAGGGGCTGCTCGATTCGAGAGATCTGGTGTTTTTCCTTCTCTTTACCGGGATGTTCCTCTACTTCAATACCAGGACCCTTGTGTTCCGGAAGTGGAATTAGGAGGCAGCGATGAAACGGAAACAACTCAGTATACTCCTGTTTTTTATATCACTCGGCATTATTATTTTTATCGGTTTGAACAGCACCCGATTCTTTTTCCGGGCTGACTTGACTGAAACCAATATGTTTACCCTTTCCGATACATCAAAAGAACTGTATCGGGAAATTCCGGATACCGTGACAATCACCTATTATCTTTCCGAACGCCTCAAACAGAGGATTCCGGAAGCAAGTCAGGTGGAAGACCTTTTGCGTGAGTTCGCGGCCTATTCCCGGGGAAGTATTGAAGTGAAGGTTGTCGATCCTGCTGCGGAAAACCTCCAGTCCAGAGCTGAGCAGCTTGGTGTAGTGCCTCAGCCGATGCAGACGGTACAGCAGAATGAAGTCTCCCAGACGATGGTGTATTCAGGTATCGTGATCCAGTATCTGGACAGATATAAGACCCTTCCCTTTGTTTTTTCGTTGAATACACTCGAGTATGAAGTTACATCGGCTATTCGCCGGCTTGTAAACAATGAAGAGCTCGTCGTAGGTTTGCTCTCCGGAGATTCAGAACGCAACACGGAATACGGATACAGATTGATCAGCGGCAGACTGAATCAGACATTCACGTTCAGGCAGCTGCAGCTCGGCCAACCGGTTCCTGAAGAGGTTGATGTTCTCCTCGTACTAGGAGCGAGAAACATCCGGGAGCACGATCTGTTGCCGATAGACCAGTTTATCATGAGGGGGGGGAATGTCTTTTTCGGAGCAGAGCATGTTTTTGTCAATGTAAACCGCGGACTTACTCCTCAGCCACTGTCTGGAAATCCTGTTTTCTCTATGCTCGAGGAATACGGGGTGCGTATCAAACCAAATATTGTTCTCGATCAGGAGGCGCTGGAATTTCCGGTACAGCAGAATGTCGGAGGATATGGGGTAACGAATTATGTGGATTATCCCCACTGGATTTCAATTCTGCCGAAAAATACTTCGAGCGAAAATCCGGTAACCGCGCGTTTTGCAGGACTCGATCTGTTATGGGCAAGCAGCCTCGAGGTAGAGCCCCCGGAAGGAGTTGAATCCCAGGTATTGGCTCGAACATCGGGTATGTCTTGGATGATGAGCGAGGATTTCAATATCAATCCGAATGAGGTAATGCGTTACACAAATCCTGTAAGAGGAGAAGGCGAGCATGTAGTAGCCGCCGGTCTTTGGGGCGAATTTTCGAGTTATTTTGCAGATCGAGAGGTTCCTTCGCAGCTGCCTGGTTCCGCAAGTGGAGAGGTAATAAAAAAATCTCCCGGCAGCCGCATCATCGTAGTCGGCGATTCGGATTTCGCGAGTGATCTGGTTCAGTTTACCAACAGTCCGTATAATTTCGAGTTTATTGAAAATGCATGTCAGTGGCTTTCCAGTGATGAGGACCTCTTGTCAATCAAGACGCGGGCCAGCAGGGATACCCGTCTCAATGCCGTCGAGAGTCAGGAAAAGCAGGCCCGCATAATGGGACTCAGTCAGATAGTCAATGTCATACTGATACCCGTACTCGTTGTTGGATATGCCGTCTGGCGGAATACGAGGAGGAAACGGAAGGCTCACAAGGAGGTCGATCATGCAGACTAAAAAACGACTATACATTTCGAGCGGTATCCTTGCAGTTCTGGTCCTTCTCTATTTTTTGGGTGTATTGTTCTCTCCTGAGGCAATTCGAAAACGGCGGAATACTCCGGTTATGAAGGATGTCAATGTTTCTGCTGCCATGAAAATCGAAATCGGAAAGCCGAACGATGCTATAGAAATCATTCGGTCTTCTTCGAGTGCAGATTGGCAGGTCCTTCTTTCCGGCACCCCGTTTCCCGCTGAGGAGGACCGGATTGACCGCTTGCTCGATAGCTTGGTAAGCCTGCGGCCGGCGCGACAGGTAACCGAAAAAGCTGAAGACCTTGCCGATTTTGGACTTGCTGAGGGCGGCATGAGGCACATTGCCCTTTTCGATCAAGAAGGAAATACAGTATCCCGAATACGTTTCGGAAATCCTGACCCAACAGGAGCCGGAAAGTATGCAACAGTCGAAGGGAAAAACGAGGTTTTTGTAACGGACAGCGATCTTACAAGTCAGGTGGAGCGCCCTTCATCCTATTGGTCCGATCTCGACTTGTTTCCGGAAGAGCTGAACCGCGATGATGTGATAAGCTATCGGTTGAACGC
Organism: Spirochaetales bacterium; assembly: GCA_021736255.1. Taxonomy (GTDB): domain Bacteria; phylum Spirochaetota; class Spirochaetia; order JAIPGG01; family JAIPGG01; genus JAIPGG01. The sequence goes on from JAIPGG010000027.1 coordinate 4,454, forward strand.
CGATGTTTCCTATTCCAATGAACCTGGAGACGATTTGTTCGCTTCATTTACTCTCTCGAAAGAGGAAACGGAGAACGGGGCGGCTTGGAAGGCCCAGGGCCAGCCGGACCGGAAACTCAATAACGATCGGATAAACACTATGGTTGGATCCCTCACCGCCATGAAAGGTACACGTTATGTGACTGATCCGGCGAAATATGAAGAATCTTTTCAAGAGCCGGATCTGGAACTCACCTTCGATACGGCGGACAATAGGACCTTCAAACTTTCCGTAGTCGAGGGAGATGAACCAACTATTCTTATTGCACGGGTTGGAAACCGGGAATCTACCTTTGTGGTCAACTCGTACGCAGTTAAACGGGCTTGTCAGCCCCTTTCAGAACTGACCATAAAAGAAAACGCTGATGATGATATTCCCCAAAACGGGAACTGAAGCAACTGCGTAGCTGCCGAAATGTTGCTTTGTAACCAATCGAAACTGGTTCGAACAGAGGCGGAAATGATTCAAGCCTGAGAGGCTGTTTCTTCTTCCGCCTTTTCTTCTTTCGGCTCCTCATCCTCGGTGGATTTGGATACGAAGTCTCGATACTTATCGGGGTCGGAACGAAACCCGATGATATTATTTCCTTCGGTTTCAGAAGCGCGGTCGACCGCTGCTACAGCCTCTTTCAGAAGGCGTTCCCCCGAGATAAGCCGGCCGTTCCGCGAGCTCAAGCCGCAAGAAAGGGTTATCGTTCTGCCGGGAACCTCGGTTATGGGTTTGAGGGTAGGAAGAAAGTCCGTTATTCGAGTAATGGCTTCGTCCAGGTCGGTATTCGGTAAAAGGGCGGCCGCACCTTCTTTGCCATACTCGAAGGTCATATCCTGAAAAGCGAAGTGACTGAGCATTTCACTAATAATTTTTCGAAACCGTTCGAGATCATCCGCACCCCCCTGGGTACACAGAAGAGCCAAGGTCATGTCTTGATCAAAGGAAGCTGCTCGTTCGAGTTCAAGGGTAAGCCGCTGTTTCAAATGGCTTTCCCATACAAGACCCGTTCGTGGAGAAAACAATGAGCCGTTACTGCTTAGCGATGATTCCTCTTCCGGTGCTTCCGTCTTGTTTGATTCCGCCGGGTTGCTTGCAGGGCCGGCAGACTGATCTGCTCCTGTTGTATCGGGAGCCGGCAAGTGGGCTTCGGTGGAGGCGGAAATGGTTTCACCAGTTTCCGCAGGAACAGTTTCTCTTTCTGATCCTGAAGGGAGGAAAAGAAGGATTATCGTAACGATGAGAAGAACAACAACGATAATAAGGGATGTTCTGGTAGCTCGAAAAACCTCAGTCCTGTCCAAAATCGTAAAGACAGAATCAGCTGCCATACCCTGAAGACCTGGGATATCAAGGTTGGTTCGAAAAATTTGGTCGGTAAAACGGTTATAATTCAGTTGAGGAAGAGGATTCTCGCTGCCTTTGCTGATGCCCGTGGATACGATGTAGGATGCGTCCCGAGAAATGAGATATTCCACCCCGGTATCGTGAGAATAGATAATAAGGGCCTGCAGACGGGGATATTCGCTGAGTTTCTGTTTCATGCTCCGGGAAAAGGCTTCCGACTTTGTCCCACCATACTGTTTGAATCCCTGCTCTATTTGGCTTTTTAAAGAAAGAAAACGGGTTTCCGCATTAGCCGATAGACCAGTATATTCTCTATAGAGGACGTATCCGCTCCACGCGAGGGAGCCGACGAGAACGATCAGAGCAACAATCAGGAAAATGATGGAAAATTTCTTTCTCATGTCCATGTATTATAATGAAAAATTGCAAAAAGTAAAAAGGATTTTTAGGAGGTTTTTATGGGACGAAAAAAATTGAGTTTGCCGCAAGGATGGTTTCCAAGAAACAAAGCAGAACTCGAACGGCAGCTTGCCGAATGGGAAGAAACGGCCGAAAAACGGGATTCGAAAATCCCGGAAGATAAGGGGATTGCCGGGGTGCTTCCTCACGCAGGTTGGGCTTTTTCCGGTGAGCTGGCCTATCGGGTGCTTCGTAAATTGAGAAAGGATGTAGATGTTGTTGTAGTCGTGGGGGGGCATTTGCGGTCCGGAGATCCGGTAACTGTTTGGATGGAAGACGAAGTGGAAACACCAACCGGTTCAATGCAGCTCGACAATGAGCTGCGGCAGGCCGTGCTCAGTGAAACGAAGAATGTCCCCGAGCGGGGAATAGATAATACGGTGGAGGTTCAGGTCCCTATGGTACATGCTCTCTACCCGAATGCAAAACTACTTGCTCTTCGTTTCCCGCCGGACCGGCAATCCCTGGCCGCAGGTGAAAGTCTGGCACGTTTGGCCGAAGATAAGGGGTTGCGCATTGTGGTTGCAGGCTCAACGGACCTTACCCATTATGGGCCGAGCTACGGTTTTCAGCCCTTCGGAGGCGGAGCTGCAGCCCGCGATCGGGTAGAAAAGGAACTAGACCGTCCATTTATCCGGGCCTGTCTCGATCTGAATGGTGAACAAGCGGTATCGCTGGCAGCGAGTGAAAATTCGGCTTGCTCTCCGGGCGCTGCAGCTGGAGCCGCATCGTTTGCCGCCGCTTCCGGTGTAGAGACTGGTACGCTTTTAGAATACAGAACGAGTTATGCGATCCATCCCGCCGAATCCTTTGTAGGATATGCTGCGATAGTTTATCCCCTATAGGGTTCGAGAACGGAAAGGCTCCACTCCTGCAATTCCATAAGAAGCTCGATACTGTCGATTCCGTTTTCTCCGTGTTCTCGACGTATTGTTGCTGCCGCCGGGAAGAGGGTTTTCCATATGTCCCGTTCTTTCGGACTAAGCCCCGAAAAATATTCTGCCAGCGGCCAGCTCGGGCGGGTCAGGGACTCGATATCATTTCGATATTGGGAAATGAAATCTTTCCAATGGCCCCTTCTCGGTCCGGAACTGAGCATCCTGCGCCGGCGATTCGAGGCAGTTTTTTGTGCCGGGCCTATGTCGAGAGGCTCACCACGACCGGGAACGGGAATAATTTCTGAATTTATACCTCTGCTGAACCGTTCCAATCTGCTTTTGTAACTGATCATTGGTTTGGTGGTGTAACGATAGGTCTTGCCTGTCGGGTGTTTAATAATGTCACTGTTTCTGAGGAAAAAGGAAAAAAAGTGATTTTCAAAACTGCTCAACCTTGTTGACCGGCTCATGAAAAAGGGATAGAGATAGGTTCCTCTTGCATAACTCTTTCCATCAGGGTAGGAAAAGTCGGCTCCGTACAGTCTGACTGAGTCAGTACCGAGAAAATCTGAGAGAGAGAGCGCGGCCTGCGACACATTGCCGCCGCTTGTATCAATATGGGGAAAAGGACGCCAGTGTCTGCTCAGATATCGAGAAAGAGGATGCCCGCTGCTGAAAAACACAAGCTGGTCGGTAAAGCGAGTCAGGCTCGGTGGTGAGGCAAGATCGATGACCAGAGGAACGGATTCAGGATATCCCTGGAGAAAGTGATGGTATGAAATATCCTGGCAATCGATGGTGATTACTAAGTCCGGAAGTATTCCGGATTGTACTAAAGCCGGGAGAGAGGTGTCTGTGGCAATGAGAATGGTGGCGGAACTTTCACTCTCCCGGCGAATTTCATCGAGATGATCCTCGAGTGAAGGGCCGGCTGCTGTTACCAACGCACGCCTTGCCGGCCGGATGACACTGGTAGAGTCCTGCGCGGCGGCGAGATTTGCTACGGCATGGGAAAACCATTTTTTCCCGAAATAGGCCTGTACTGTATAATCATCAGCAAGTTCTCCGATGACGGATTGTATTTCTCGTTTTACGTGCTGGAAAAAATCAGGGTGTCTTTCTACACGCCCCCTCAATTCTACGGTATGCATATTACCGGTTACAGCAGGAAGATAGTATTCCAGTAAATGTTTCTGAACATCTCCGGGTTCCGGATCTATCAATATTCGGACACGTCTATCCGCCAATACGCGGCGTAAATCAAAGACTTCGAGAATTCTTCGTACTACCGAAAGTTCCCGCTCTACAATCAGGACAAGGCTGACGTTCTGATTTTCGAGAAACGGGTCCAGGTGATATGCAGCCCCGAGTCCGAGTGCCACCAGAAAGCCTTCGGCTCCTCCATTGGAATAGAGCCGCTCTGCTTCCTTGCGGGGATCGAAACGGGAATGAAACCAGTATTCGTGCCTGTTTTCCTCGATAACGGGGACCGGCAATCCGGAACGGGATTTTTTTACCGTGAGTTTTCCAGAAGGTTCTACCCGGTTCAGTGCCGCGCTTAAATCAAGATCGAAAGAAGAGACGGCAAGAAGGTTGCGCTCCAGAGTTTGATTAGACATGATGTTCGACGATCTCCCGAATATGTGACAATTCTTTCCGTGCCGGTTGTATGAGTTCCTCCGGAACGAAGCCGGAGGGCGGACCGGTACTGTTGAGATAATCCACAAGACCGATCGTATTCAGATAATACAAAAGTTCCTGTACAAGAGCGTTTTCCCAGTGAGCTGAGTTCAGGGTCTCTTTATACATTTCGATCAAGTTTATGAGTCCCCGGGCACGCTTTTCTCGCGGCGGCAGTGAAAGGGTTTCGATGGTGAATCGGGGACTGCCGGCGGATGACAGGTATTCAATGGCCTTTTCCCTGCTCAGCTCAGCGATACCGGGAATCGAAACAGAAGAGGGTTCGATACGATAGACCCGTGGTGCAGGAGCTGGATTTGACCGAACGGCAGTTTTGTTTAAGGCGGCACAATACCGGCGAAACCATGCAGCGTAGGTCTCGAGACTCTGCATGTGCCCGTCTCCACCACTGCTGCGAAAAAAGTAGATGTGATGCAGCGGATTGAGACGTTCTGCTGACTGCATGAGCAGATTATCGAAGCTGTGGGGACGAACATGAGAGCGAAGGTCTTCACCCTTAAAATCAAGACCGGTATAAAACACATCGGCGGCACCGAGTCGTTCTGCAAGGTGTAAAGCGGTACCGGCAACAGTTCCATGACTCGGGAGGCGCAGGCCGTCCATTCCTGCGGAATGGAGAGCTCTTCCGTCGAAACCAAGGCCCTGCTCGAGAACGAGGGTATCGGAAAAACTCGTGAACGCCACAGAAGAAGCGCTGATTGCTAGGGCTGCAGCCGGCATTTCTTTTCTGTCACCCGTTCCCCGTGTGCTGCCAAGATGATACCTGTTATAAAAACCTGCATCGGTAAGGATAACCAGGTCGGGGGTGATCTCCCACTCAGTTAGAGCAGCGAGAGAAGAGGGCAGGGCCCAGAGAATGTAGCGGCTTCGATATTTTTTTAAGATGGGGAGAACCTGTTCGAGGCTGGGGCCGGAGGCGGTTATGAATACAGGACCGGCCGGCAAGTGGACGTGAATTTTCTTGTTGATAAGCACCGAATTTACCAGGCTGTTTCGGTACCAGCGGGATCCGTATTCGGCAGTGGTCGTAATGTTCGCCCGTAACGCACGATAAACGGTCTGTACCTGTTCGGTTATCTCTGAGGCAGTTTGTGCAAAGGCTTCGGTAGAAGGAGTCCAGTCGATAACGGCTAAAAGCGGCAGGTCCGAGTCTTTTAGTTCCCTGCGCAGAAAATCCTCAATACTTTCCTCGGAGCCGGGATGCCATCCGGCCGGTGCGTTTTCTATTCGCTGATCGTGCAGCCTGCTGTCGAAATATACAGGAAGGGGCCGGATCTGAAAGTTTTCGATTAAGGTGCAGGATATATAGCCGAGTACTTCTCCGAGAACGACAACAATGGCAGGGGACCGGTCCGTCAATTCATATCGGACAAATCTCCGTGCTTCCTGAGCAGGGTCTACGCGTGAAACAAGATATCGGTTCTGATATCGAACTGTTTTCATTCCCCGCTTTGTACGTTCGAATTGAAGCATTGGAGAAACTACAACAGCCTGTCCAAAAGTTCTTCGGGAGTAGCTCCGTCATCCGGATAATAGATGATCTTTTTTACAAGAGTGGTATCTTGATCGAGTTCGGAAAAGAGGTTTTGGAGTGAATTCCGGATCTGATGCATCATCAAATCGATGTCTTTGCTCGGTTCTCCCAGGAGGATCAAAACAAGATTTTCCGAATCAGTACGTACGATTGTTCCTACTTCTGCGGTAATCGTCTTCAATACCTGAAGAATGTCCGACTGTACCCTATATTGGTCCGCTTCGGGCGATGTTGAAAGAATGGTTTGAACAATACCTGCGAGGGAAATCAGCAGAAGGGCAGCCCGAGAATTGTCGCTTTGAGCGGTGTTAACTGCTTCCCGGGTAATATCGAAAAGGTCATGTGGCGGCAATATTGGTCCGGTATCCAGTTGGTCCAAAAGTTTCTGCCGGTACTCATAAAAGTGGGGCTGCACCGTTTCCTGTATTTGTTTAAACACCTCACGAACCCTCTCTTCTTCCGCATTTAAGAACTGGGCATCGGTAACAAAGAGGACGCCGTACAAGCTGTTTTCTCCCCGGAAAGGTACGAGCAGAAGTCTGTTTGTTAATCCGAACTCACGGGTGGAAAAGTAAAGTCGGAAAGGTTTCAGGTCTTCGTGCTGTAAGAGGCAAACGGTAGTATCAGAGTAGTCTGGAGAATAACAAAATCGTTCGAGAAAATCAGTAGGTATGCGGAGACGGTGACGCGTGGTCTGATCTAAACCTTGCACCGCCCAGGGAGCAAAGATACTGTAGGTTTTGTCTTCCATAAGCAAAGCCCCTTTGCTTATGGAGAGACTGTTGACTAATATTGTAAAAAAACTTGTGGGGTATTCGTATCCGGTTGATTGGTTCTTTATTTCCTCGAGGATTGAGTCAATATCAGGGTTCCATGATTCCGGTTGTGGTGGTTCGCCGGGAACGGGTGGCTGTATACCGGAGACTTTTTTTTTTCAGTTCGACCGGCTGCTTTTTCTAGAAGTCCCCGTGTGGCCTGTGGTTCCCCCTTTTTTTGATCAGCGGCGGTTTCGTTGTACAGAACTTTATTCAGCAAACCCATGTTGTTTCTACCTCAATCGTTCCCAATGCCGAGCTCTTCGAAGAGCTTTTTATAAACTGTGAAATGCTCGGAACGAGCAAACTCTTCGATCTTCTCTTCAGGGAGAGATTCGAGAAGGGTATCCATATACCCGAGGACTGATTTTATTTCCTCTTTCAACTCATCTGTCGATGGTTCACCGGCGGGCGCTTGAGCGGAAGCAGTTTCGTTTGTGCCGGTTTCTTCTTGAACTGCTTCCTGAGCAGGTTCGGGTTCAGGTTCAGGTTCGGGTTCGGAGATGTCAAGATTATCTGAAACTTCAGGAATATCGGGTTCTTCCTCGATTTCGGGCTCGGGTTCGGCGGATTGCTCGGTTTCTTCGGGGACTTCCTCGCCGGGCAGATCAATCTTGATTTCATCCTCGATTATCTCCGCCTCTTCTCCGCCCTCATCAAGGGTGATTTCTTCTATTGGTGAACCTTCGTGTTCACCGGTTTCTTCCGAAGCTTTTTCCGCTTCTTCTTCAGGAGTCAGAAAGGTTTCTTCTTCGAGGCCGGACACGTCCTCGTCAGTCAAGTCGAGTTGGTCCTGTTCCTCTTCCTCGAAAGCTTCTGGTTCTTCCGGCGATTCTTCCCGCGAAGGGGCTTCCTCTGTTTCAGCCTGGGGTGTATGTTCTTCGGTTTCTTCAGTTTCCGATTCTGCAAAATCGGGAATATCGAGATCGGATAGATCAATTTCCTCTTCGGTTTCCTCGTAAGATTCATCCAGCTGATTGAGACTTGCATCGAGATCGGAAAGGTCAATCTCTTCTTCTTCCGTTTCTTGAGTCTCCGGGGAGGGCGAGGGTTCACTTTCTTCCGACAAGTCGATTGTTATCTCGTCTTCAGGTTCGGGCTCTTCCGTCTCTTCTGCTGAAGGCTCAGCTGCCAAAGGATCAATCTCCCCACTGAGAAGGTCTGAACCGAGAAGCTCTTCTTCATCAGTAGGTTCTTCTTCACCGGAAGGCTCTTCTTCGACGGAGGTTTCCTCGTCCACATCAGGAGCTTCTTCGATTGTTTCATCCGCCCCTGGCGTTTCGGTCAGGGTTTCGGCGAAATCAAGGTCGTCCGGTTGGGTAGCTTCTCCGGCTTCTTCGGTTATGTCAGCAGTACTGAGGATATTATCGAGCTCATCTCCGGTAAGGGCAATTGTTTCGTCTTCTTCTTCGTCGAAGAAACTTTCCCCCTCTTGTTCCTTTTCTTCTTCTGTAAATTCTTCTTCTTTGTTTTCGCGCTTGGTACGGAGTGAAGAAAGCTCGTTACGAAGATCGGACAGCTCGGTTTTTATCGACATGAGATCTTCTTCGATCTTTTTCAATATTGTTTGATCGGAACCGGTTTCTTTTTCCGTCCCGCTTCCTGCTTCGGCTTCTCCTGAATCTGTAGCAGGTGCAACATTCTCTGCAGTTGTATCTAGTGAGCTCTCGACCTGGCTGAGCTCCTGTTCAACAGCTTCCAGATCATCGATGGGTGCGGGAGTTTCGGATTCTTCTTCCTCACTGCTTTCTCCCTGTTCTTCGTCCAGTTGAAGCTCGGGAAGCTCTTCGCCGTAATCAGACTGAGAGAGTTCTGCGATATCTATCTCTTCGAGATCGTCGGTTGCTGTGGGTAAGGTTGTGCTTTCTTCCGTTTCTTCCCCTTCGAGCTCACCAAAATCTTCGAGATCAAGCTCCTCGAGATCTTCGAGTGAGGAACCGCTTTCTTCTGATTCTCCGAGTTCTTCAACCTCTTCGGAGGTCTCTTCAGAAGTTTGCATATCGCCGCTTTCAATAAATTCCGCCTCCTCCGGTTCTGGTTCTTCCGGAGAGAGCTCATTTTCGGCATCTTCAGATTCCTCAATTTCCAGATCCGGCAGGTCTTCAAGCTCCGTTTCGGACTGATCGGTCCCGGATTCTTCTTCAAGGGTAGAGAAATCCTCGGCATCAGGAAGCTCTTCTTCCTCGAGGTTAAAATCAAGGTCCAGGTCGCTGCTTTCCTCGTCGGGAGCCTCGTGCGCTTCTTCGGGCAGCTCCAGGCTGACTTCGTCGAGCGAGGTCAATTCATCTTCGCCCGATGATTCCTCTCCTCCAGACTCGAGAGATTCGAGAAGGTCTTCTTCTTCCGAGGTAAGCCCGGATTCGACATCTGATTCCTCTAGATCGCTCAGGTCACTGAAATCGCTCAGATCTTCGGAAACAGGGGATTCAGTTGCATCTTCAATGTCCTCGGGACCTGCTTTAACCCATACACCGTATTGTTCCAGTTCCTCATCGGAAGAGTTGGATACATCGGAAGGATTACCCGGGTTCTGCTGGTTATCACCCATTAAAAACTCCTGGAAAATGAAAAGTCGCTAATTAAGGTATCGGCACCATCGATCGGTTCTTTTAATAGAAATAGAGACCCTTGAAGTTGCTTCCCCTGCATGTTTCATGTTAATCGATGCTTTTTTGTATTGTCAAGCTATACCGACCCTCAAGGTTTCCCTCATTTGTTCCGTTGGTTTGAATGATGAGAACTTATCGCATTATTACAGCTGTATCCTGTGGATTTTTGCTTTATGGCCTGTTGATGTTTCTCGGCGGCGACCGGGGGCTCTTGGCGTACCGTCAGTTGGAAACGTATCGCGGGCAGCTCGAAGAAAATGTAGAAAACCTGAAGGATAGTGAATATGACCTGGCTATGGATCTCGAACGCCTGTCTCGTGATCCGGAGAGGGTTCGGCTTGAGGCCCGATCTCTGGGGTATTTCGAGAGAGATGAGCAGCCGGTAAGGCTGCAGTCTTACGAACAGGGCTCGGAATCCTACACCATAGGTTCGATTATTCGCTTTGAACAGAAAAAAAATTCGCTTATGCCTGTCTTTAGAGCCATTGGAATCAGTTTTGGAGTAGGGGTTTATATTATTCTTCTGCTATTCGGGAAAGGAAAAACCGGCTATGCTTCTGCCCGTAGGTGACCAAAGAGCCGTCTCGAAAGCTGTTGAATATTGTACAGACGGGAAGGTTGTTATTCTGCCTACGGATACCATCTACGGCTTCCATGGGCTTGTTCCCGGAAGCGAAGATATCATCCGCGACCTCAAGGGAAGGGGAGAGGACAGTCCCTTTCTTCAGCTGCTGCCTTCGGTTGAATGGTTCATGAGGATGAGTGCATTCAAACCCGATTCTGCTCTGCTCGAACTGTGGCCGGGGCCTCTTACCTTAGTTACCGAGCTCAAAGATGGTGAGTCTGTAGCTTATCGAGTCCCTGCCGCCCCCTTCATGAGCGAGTTTCTGTCGAAGTTGAAGGCTCCGGTATATTCGACAAGCGTAAACCGAAGTGGAGAGCCCCCGATGAATCGGATCAACGATATTTTCCGGGAATTCGGAAAGGAAGTTCCGCTGATTGTCGATGCCGGTGACAGGCTCGACAGCAAACCGTCGACTCTTGTAGATATTCGGGTTGAGCCCTACAGGATTCTCCGTCAGGGAAGCTGTGAAATTCCTCTCTCGCTGATAAGATAGGGCCGGAGAGTGGTGTAATTACCTGATTTCGCTTTCCGGCACAATCAACCGTGCTTCCAGATAATACCGTTTATCTTCAGCACCGCCCATGGAAAAGGCCTTTCTCGGAAAGGGACCGTGGCGGAGTATGTAGGGAAAAAGTTCCGACTTGTCAATCGAAGGCAAAACAAATCCTGCTCGTTCGTTATCTTTCCCCGCCAATTCACGAAGCGTGTGTTCACCGTGGATGTAATCGATTTTCCCTTTTCCGGCAGAGGACAGGGCTTCATCCAGGGACTGCTGAAAGTACTTGAGGGGGAGCCGGACCGGCCTTTCAAGGTGCAAAATCCCCTCTTGCTGAGTCGATACGTATTCGACGGCATACCCGATATTGTCGGAGTTTTTTGTGGTGCTTTGCTTTTCCCCGTTGGACGAGAAAACAAAGCCTGCTTTTTCCAGACCGGAAAGTATAGCGTCGGGATCGGTTCCGGTTATCAAGCGGTGGATGGCTTCGAACTCGAGAGACTTGTCATATAGATTGATAACCTCTACCAGTGCCCACCGTGCCGGATGATCAGAGGGCGCGCCGCCGGATTTCAGCGATTCCCAATGAGACTTTGCTGCTGCCAGCGAATGGTTCCCGTCGCCCACGGCAAAAAGCAGCTCCTGTTTTTCTGTTTCTCCGGGAGAACCGCCGCCGGAAGTGGTCTGCGTAATCGCTTCTAAAGCGGAAGCTGCTGTTTGCAGTCGCGCCCCATCATTAATAAGATACCCCCGGACGCTGCCGCCGTGCGATTGGAGCGGTGTCTCATACACAGGCGTGCAGCCGGCGCATTCCCTCCTCAGAGATCCGAGCAGCTGATCTTCCTTATCGTCGACCAATAGCAAAATATGGGGCAGTTCGAGGAGAGCCCGGGAACGGACCTCTTGCCGGGGAGGGATCCGCTCGAGGATGGTCCCTTCTGTGCTCCGGATTTTTGCATGGGCATCTGCTGTATATTCATATTCATCAAGGTCTACGGCAAGGATCAGGCCGTGCCTCACAGCTCCGGAGGGAAGGGTCCGTTCTGTAAGGATGAATCCACAAAGGGGGCCGGAAAACACATTCGAATCGAGGTAGTGACTCATCGATTGATGAATCTTCTCGATACGTTTGTTTTTGTCATCCTTGTCGAGGAAACATTCGGGGAGGATCATATGGTAGGTCGAAGGGAGCTCTCCGATCCGTTCTTCAAGTGTTTCCCAGTACTCGGGTTGGGAGGTGAACTGGTCACAGGCAATGACGGACCAGCGGTAGAGGTCGATTTCTCCTCTGGGAATCAGAATTTCAGGTATTTTTACGCCCAGTCGAGCAAATCGGCTGTCAATCTCTTTCCTTTCTGTTTCATTCATAGTGAGCCTACCATAACAAAACCTGTGTGGGAGAGACAAGACTTGCACCTCGCGTACTGAATGGCTATGGTAGATATAAGCTGGAAACGTAAAACGTTTTCCAATAACACATACAAAGACAGACTGCAGGAACCCCCTGCTTTTTTGTTCTTATAAGAGGAGGATTTTATGGCAATACCCCTGAGAAGTGCCACCAACACCGAGGGGCGCCGAATGGCAGGTGCACGGGCACTGTGGAGAGCAAACGGGATGAAGGAAGAGCATTTCGGGAAACCCATAATAGGGATTGCAAATTCCTTTACCCAATGCGTTCCCGGCCATGTGCATCTTCACGAAATTGGACAGATGATGAAGAAAAAAATTGAAGAATCCGGTTTCTTTGCTGTGGAATTTAATACAATTGCTATTGATGATGGTATAGCTATGGGACATGACGGAATGCTCTATTCCCTTCCTTCGCGGGAGCTGATTGCTGATTCCGTTGAATACATGACCGAAGCCCATCGGCTTGATGCTCTTGTCTGCATTAGTAATTGCGATAAAATTACTCCGGGTATGCTCATGGCTGCAATGAGGCTTAATATACCCACTATATTTGTATCCGGCGGGCCAATGGAAGCAGGTTTCAGCGGGAAGAATACCCTGGATTTGGTAGACGCAATGGTCATGGCGGGGGATACAGAGATTGAGGAATCGACCCTCCTCGGAGTAGAACAGAGTGCCTGTCCGACTTGCGGTTCATGTTCAGGAATGTTTACCGCTAACTCGATGAACTGTCTAAACGAGGCCCTTGGACTTGCTCTGCCGGGAAACGGCACGGTTCTTGCCACTCATAAAAACCGCAGCCGCCTTTTCGAACAGGCGGCTCGGCAGATCGTAGCAAACACTCGAGCATACTATGAAGATGAAGACGATTCACGGCTGCCCCGTTCCATAGGGACGAGAGAGGCTTTTTTGAACGCCATGAGCCTCGATATAGCAATGGGGGGATCTACAAATACGGTTCTTCATCTTCTTGCTATAGCCCGCGAAGCGGAAGTGGATTTTTCTATGGACGATATTGATTCACTTTCCCGCGGAGTTCCGAACATTTGCAAGGTTTCGCCCAGCTCCGCCTTCCACATCGAGGATGTAAACCGAGCCGGAGGTATTATGGCGATTCTCGGGGAACTCGACAGGCAGGGGTTGATCGACCGATCGGTTCACCGGGTGGACGCAGACCGTTTAGAAGAAACCCTGGGTCGGTTCGATATCATGCGGGATTCGGTTACCGATGAAGCGAGGGAACGGTTTCTGAGTGCTCCCGGGCGGCAAGGGAGGAACCTCGCTATGGGTTCTCAGGAAAGCTATTACGAGCATGCCGATACCGACAGGGAAAAAGGCTGCATCCGCGATGCAGAACATGCTTATTATGCTGAAGGGGGCCTTTCGATCCTTAAGGGAAACCTGGCGGAAAACGGATGTGTTGTAAAAACCGCCGGTGTCGATCCCTCGATTTTGACCTTTCGGGGAAATGCCCGGGTTTTTGATTCACAAGACAGTGCCTGCGACGCCATTCTGGAGGGAAGGATCAAGGAGGGCGATGTAGTGGTAATCCGTTATGAAGGTCCAAAAGGGGGCCCGGGTATGCAGGAAATGCTCTATCCGACTTCCTATCTGAAATCGAAGCATCTTGATAAAGCCTGTGCTCTGGTTACCGACGGCAGGTTTTCAGGGGGAACTTCGGGGCTCTCGATCGGTCACCTTTCTCCGGAAGCAGCTGCAGGGGGGACTATCGCTCTTTTAAATGACGGTGATCAGATCGTTATCGATATACCAAAACGCGAGATATCTGTAGAACTTACGGATGAACAGCTGGAAGCGAGAAGAAGAGATGAGTTGCAACGGGGAGAAAAGGCCTTTTGCCCGGAAAACCGGCAAAGAAAGGTAAGTACGGCACTTCAGGCCTATTCGTACTTTGCAGCTTCAGCCGATAAGGGAGCCGTCCGGATTATACCGTAAAGAGGCCCGCCGCCGCCAACCAATTTATGTTAAAAAAACGGCGCTTTTGGATCGCGTTTTTAAGCCGGACATCCGAGAGGGATGCCCGGCTTTTTAAAAGTTCTACCAAATACCCATGGCACAGCCGCCACGGCTGAGGAACCATACAAAGATAATCACTCCTAATCCGCTGAGAATGAAAAAAGCAGTGGTCATCGAGCTTCCTTCGGATCCTATACTCAATGCAATTATGATTGAAGCGGCAATAGTTGCGATGTACCCAATGGCTGCGAGGATCGCTGAATAGGCATTCATTTCCGCAATGGCTACCTCACCAAAGATAACGGCGAAAATGAAGATCAGAATCAACATAATAAATGATATCAGCGCCACTCTGTTGTCCATGAACAATCTCCTTTTACAGGTTTTACGTCTGAACCCATTCTAACGGCTTTTTCCCCGAAAGTGAATGCTCTTTATAAAAAAAACTGCTTATCCACCTCCATATTGCTTCACCATGGAAGATGAATTCTCAAAATATCCCGGGGATTCAGAGAAACACCGGTTTCTAGAAGACAAAATTTTCCATGGTCCGTCTCTGAAATATCGATCCTGTCCTCGTTTAAAAGGCGGAATTTCCCGATATCCCGGGCCGGCAGGTGAGGGCTGACGACCTCGATCCGGTCGCTGCTGCGAATTTTGTTTCGAACATCCACCTCATATAAATCCTCTCCGACTTTTCTCCCGATAGTACCTGCAAAACGCGAGGGGCGGATGTATCCCTCCAGGGTGGGAGTTTCTATCTCTTTCTGGTCATAATAAAACCCCCGGCTGTATTCGCGGTGACTCACAGCATATACTTCCCGTTTGTAGGGTTCAGGATCTTCTTTCGTTCTGCCCTCTGCAGAATCAATGGACTTTCTGTAAGCCAGGGTGGTAAGCGCGGTATAGTAAAGAGACTTCATTCGACCTTCAATTTTCACGGCATCCACCCCGGCTTCATGAAAATCTTTCAGGTGGTCAATAAGACACAGATCTTTCGAAGAGAGAATGGTGGTAAACCCTTCCTCTTCAATAACCGGATAATAAGAACCTGCCCTCTTCTCCTCTTCGAGAACCCGATAGTTCCAGCGGCAGGACTGAGCACAATCACCCTGGTTTCCCGATCTGCCGGTCATCCAGGCGCTGAGAAAGCATCTCCCGGAGTAAGCCAGGCACATTGCTCCGTGGATAAAAACCTCGAGTTCGATGTCGGGAACCTCTTTTCGTATTGCAGCGATCTCAGGGAGAGATAGTTCTCTTCCGAGGACAATGCGCTTGAACCCCAGATCTCGGTATTGTTTTGCAGCTTCGGCATTGACACAATTGGCCTGGGTGCTCAGATGGAGTTCAGTTTTCGGACATGCATTTTTTATTCCCTTTATCGCGCCCAGATCACTGATAATAAAGGCATCGAAGAGGCCCTCGAGACCTTCCAAACCTTTTTCGAGGTGTTCAATGTCGGCAGGGTGGAAATACCGATTGACAGCAGCATACAATCGTTTCTCTCCCTTTCGACCAAAGAGATCACGTATCGAATTACCGGGTTCAGTTTCTATGACACCTGCAGGGAAGGTCTCTGCCTTTTGCCGCAGAGAAAGCCCCTGGAGTCCGATATAGGCGGCATCGGCCCCATAATGATAGGCATATTCGAGTTTTTCCAAATTCCCTGCGGGAGCGAGTAATTCCATTGGCGCTCGGTACGCGGATGAACAGGAGGAGCCGACTGCCTGAAAAAGCTCAGACAGTGAAGGCCTCTCGTATCTCCATAATTTGGGATTCGATCTCCCTGATGCGTTCGAGCTGTTTCATTTCTTTCTGGAAAGCCGCTTTTGATGTCTTTTTCCGCTCTGCGGTAAGCACCGGCACCTGGGCTTTTTTGAAAGGTTTGACATTGAGACGCGGTATTGTTTTACCGGTAGTCAAAGAATCAATGATCTTTTTTCCGGCGGGACTTTTCATATACATACTAAAAAGATATGCATATGCTTCTTTATCTTCAGTAAAACGAACGATGAAAACATTCTGGCTCGGAAGATAGTTGCCTTTTAAATCAGTTGGAACTACTGCCGTTCTGCCGAGATTACCCGCCGAGGTCATCAAGATATCGTACGGTTGAAGTTGATATTTTTCGTGTTTCTTCAAGGTTTCCGGTGTTAATTTCATGGTTTTCGAAGCTTCGGAAACGAAACCTGCATTCGGGATGTCCTTGAATGTAACAACCTTTATCGTTTTGCTGCGTTTTCCTGATTCCGATTTAAGAGCTGGTGGTATCCGGTAGAGATTCGCCAGTTTTGATAGGGGTACAAAATCACTACTCTTGTTATTATTTGCGGTACCCGATTTTGCTGTATTTGATTTAGCGGTATTTGATTTTGTAGTACTCGTTTTTGATGTACTTGATTTTGATGTACTTGATTTCGCCTTGGCCATAATAACTCCTGAAAAATTGTATTGAATTATATTTTTTATCTAATCGTCTTTTTTGTCAACGTCTATATTTAATAATTCTTCATTTTTTATGAATTTGCCGTGGGCATTCAGGAATTCGAGCATATATTGCTGGATACCTTCGAAGAACCTGTTCTGCAGACGGACCGCATCTTTTCCAATATAGCGGTAATGCCAGACTTCGTACCGGTAACCGGTAACTTTTTCCATATTTTCCGGATAAGACAGAGAAAAACCGTGCGATCCGGCATTTTCAAGCATCCATTGGCCGGCATCGGTATTTTCGAAGGCAGGAGTAATTGAGCCGAAATCAACCACTGTTCCGAGCTGGTGCTGACTGGCTCCCGGTGGAGCAGATACTCGTTTTGCTTCTTCTTCGCCCATAGAATCAACATGGCGGTTATAAACGTTTTCTTGATATGAGTAGGATCGATAAGCTGAAGAAAAAACGAGCCGGACTCCTTCCGATTCGGCCGCCCGCGAGAGCGCCAATACCGGTTCGATTATTCGCTCGGATACCTGCAGGTCGTTTCTATTCAGCGACAAAGGATAATCGCGGAGATATACGAGGTTGTCCGGTTCATAATTCGGCGGTAATCTGTGGTCTTTGTCGACAAGACGATAGAATTCTTCCGGTGTTTCAAGAACCCGCCTTACGAGCTTTGCAAAGAGAGCAGGTTTTGAGGTAATTGTTTCTTGAATAGATTCAGGGAGATCTTCGGACAGCGAGGCGAGAATTTCCGAAGGTTTTCCAGCATTATCGAAGGAGCCATCGTCGCTGCAGGATGTACCTGCTGTAATTAAAAGCAAAACTACTGTGAATAGAAGAAGATTTTTTTTGTAACTGCCGAGCTTTTTCAATCGGTGCTCCTTAATAAACTTATACTCCCTAAAAAACGAGGTCTGCTACCTCTTCCATAGTCTGAACCGGATGAAAATTGATACCGTTTTTCACTTTATCCGGAATATCTTCGAGATCCTTCTCGTTTTGTTTCGGTATAATAATGTGCTTAATCTTATTGCGCTTGGCGGCGATAGTTTTTTCCTTCAGTCCGCCGATAGGAAGAACCTGTCCAACCAGGGACAACTCCCCCGTCATGGCATATGCCCGTTTGATCTTTTTTTTCTTTATCAGGGACAGGAGTGCTGTGGCCATGGTAATACCGGCCGATGGACCGTCTTTCGGTGTAGCGCCGGCCGGTATGTGAATATGTATATGATTTTTTTCGAAAAAATCCTGACCGATACCATGATCTCCGGCTATGTGGCGTACATAGGTATAAGCAATGTTCGCAGATTCCTGCATGATATTACCCATTTGTCCTGTCAACTGGAAGCCCTCTTTGCCCGGGTTGCTCACTACTTCGATTGTAAGTGTGTCCCCTCCGTAGGGAGTCCATGCCAGTCCGACTGCCGTTCCGGGACGGTCTGCTTCCTTGATCTCATCTCCGCTGAATACCGGTTTGCCGAGAAGCTTTTCCACCTCGTCGCTGTCGATAGTGAAGGGCTGCTCTCCTTCCTCGACTAAAACCTTTTTTGCAAGTTTTCTGTTGATCCGGTCAACAGACTTTTCGAAATTCCGCATTCCCGCCTCGCGTGCGTAGCCACGGGCTATACGGGAGAGACCGCTTTTTCGGTACTTGACTTGGTTTTTTTTCAAGCCGTTCCGGTCCAGAGAGCGGGGAATAATATATTTTCTTGCAATTGCAATTTTTTCTTCATCAATGTAACCGGAAAGTCGGATAACCTCCATTCGATCGAGGAGCGGACGCGGAATAGAATCCAGCGTATTTGCCGTCGTAATAAAGAGGACCGCTGAAAGATCGAAAGGGAGATCGAGATAATGATCTCTGAAGGCTACATTCTGTTCGGGGTCCAGTACTTCGAGCAGCGCGGAAGCCGGGTCTCCCTGAAAGGAGGCACCGAGCTTGTCGATTTCATCTATCATAAAAACCGGGTTTCTGGTCTTTACCGTTTTTAGACCTTGTATTATTTTCCCGGGCATAGCTCCAACATACGTTCTCCGGTGCCCCTTTATTTCCGCTTCATCCCGCATACCCCCGACGGAAAAGCGGAAGAATTTCTTTTTGAGCGACCTGGCGATTGATTTGCCGACAGATGTTTTTCCAACCCCGGGAGGACCTACAAGGCAGATAATCGAACCCTTTGTGTCCTTTTTCAGATTTCGTACCGCCAGGAATTCAATGATCCGTTCCTTCACATCTTCCAGGCCGTAATGGTCCTTGTCGAGGACCTTCCTTGCCTCACCGATATCAAAATCTTCCGGGGTTGGATCGTTCCAGGGCAAAGTGATTATCGTGTCGAGGTAATTCCTGGTAACAATAAACTCTGATGAGTTCGGGTCCATCAGGGAAAATTTTTCGAGTTCTCTGTCTACCTGTTCTTTTACCTCATCCGGAAGGTTTAGTTGATCGATCGCTTCTTTGAAGCGTTTGTGTTCGCTGCTCTTGGCATCTACGGGGATACCGAGCTCTTTTTTAATAGCTTTGAGTTCTTCCTTGAGAAAATATTCTCTCTGCGATTTTTCGATCTTCTCGTTTATTTCCTGCTGGATTTTTTTCTGTATCTTCAGAACCTCTTGTTCTTTTTTGATGAACATGAGGACCTGTTCGATGCGGGAACGGATGTTCAGTGTTTCGAGAATTGCCTGTTGTTTCTCCCGATCGATATTGAGTATGGATGTAATAAAATCAGCTATTTTTCCCGGCTGGTCGATGTTAACCATGTTGAGACGCATTTCTTCGGTAAAAAGAGGGTTGTTTTCTGAAACTTGTTTCATCTCGCTCAGGAGTGAGCGGGTTAGAGCGTGCATTTCGTCGTCGTCTTCTTCCTCTTCTTCCGGGTAATCCACGGCTACACTGTAGGGTGGAGTATCGTTAAGGAATTTTTTTACCTTGAAACGCTTGAGTGTCGAAATGAAAATATTGATTCCCCCGTCGGGGAGGTTGATCTTTTTGACAATCTTGGCAACGGTTCCCATGTTGTAAAAATCATCCGACCCAGGATCTTCGTTTTCTTCGTTTTGCACGAGCAGGAGTCCGATCATGCTGTTTGAGCTCATAGCGTTTTCCGCTGTGCTGATTTCCCGCTGAGAGGTCAGCATGATGGGAGTGAATATTCCGGGAAAAATTGGTTTGCCCTGCAGGGGAATTATGTCGAGTCGGTTCGGGAGTATCTGATCGGCCGGGATAATCTGGTTCTCCGCCATTGTGTAGTCCTCCATTGATGTTGTTTTCTATTTATAGAAGATAATGAAAAAAAACCTGTGATTCAAAGTGGATACCGTTTACACACCTGATCGGCCAAAGTATCATGAACCAGAATCATGGGAAGAAATCGTGTCAGTGAAACGATCGTACTAAAGAGTCACCAAATCGGCGAGATTCACAAAGGAGTGGTCCTCTTTTCTCGGAACCATGGGTTGATTTCTGCAATAGCCCATGGCGCTGCTCGGCCCAAGGGTCGTCTTCTCGGTGCTGTCGGACAATTTACCTATTCACGAAGTTATTTCTACCATGATCCGGTAAAGGACCAGTATACCCTCAAAGATGCTGAGGTTATCGAGGTGTTTTCCCGTTTGCGGAAAAATCTTCATGCCTTTGCTGTAGCTTCCGCTTCTGCGGAGCTTTTTTTGAGGACATACGGCGGCGGGGAGGATCCCGAACCCGCTTTTGCTCTTCTGCTCGGGGTCCTTTACGGCATAGAGGAAGCCGAGGGGAGTACCGAAAACTTCGCGGATGAGGTGCTTGTCCAGTTTATCTGGAGATTCCTCGGTCTTTTGGGAATGCGCCCTGATCCTGCAATATGTGCGGACTGCGGCCGGGGTATGGACGAAAAGGACCCCCGCTTTTGTGTTCCCGAATCAGGCGGCTTTGTATGCCCCGATTGTGCTGAAGATTATCCTGCCGTTGAAAGTTCGTCTCCCCTTCAAGCCGGTGCGGTGAAGTATTTAATCCATACCCGCCGGCTGTCAATGAGGGAAGCCCTCCGGGTAGGTCTCGAGCAAAAAACTCTTGCCGGTTTGAGGAATGTTCTGCTGGAGCTGGTACAGTATCAGACTGAAGTACGGTTGAAATCTCTTCGCATTTTGGAGGCCGGACTGTGAGGACCTTCCTCGCTCTTCCGATCGACGATTCAGTCAGGAAAGACTTTCACCTTGCCCTCTCGGAAATGAGGAAGGAGCTCCCGAATCTCTCCTGGGTCAAATCCGATTCTCTTCATATTACCCTTCATTTTCTCGGAGAGATAGAAGTTTCTGTTGCACAGCAGCTTGCCGATGATCTGTCACCGGTTATCGAGCAAATTGAAGCATTTCCGGTAAAACTCGGTGAACTCGGCGCCTTTCCCCCCTCGGGTATGCCCAAAGTGCTTTTTACGAAGCTGCTTCGGGGAAAAGAACAGGCCGGCTTTCTCTACGAGGCGGCCCGGCCGATTGTTGAGAAATATGTGCGGGGCAGGGGAAAGAAGCGGGACTTTCATGCACACCTAACCATTGCTCGGGTTAAAGCCAAACGGCTAAATGAGAGGGAGAAGGGACTTCTTGCAAATCTCGATCTCTTGAAGGAAAGAGTGGAACTGCCGGTGCGGACATTTCAAGCTGATCGCTGTATACTCTATGAATCTGTTCTCCGGCGGCAGGGAGCTGAATACCGGGTGGTCCGCGAATACCCCCTCCTCTCGCAGAGTGAGCGGGGATAGATACCGGGATGGATAAAAAAGGAGACAAGGATGAGGACTGTTGACTGCATTGTAAAAAAGCGTGACGGAGGAGAACTCGACAGCGAGGAGATTGCTCATCTGATACGGGGGTATGTGGACGGCAGCATTCCCGAGTACCAGATCTCGGCCTGGCTTATGGCGGTATACTTTGCCGGAATGGGCTTTCAGGAGACTGGGTATCTCACCCGAGAGATGATCGACTCGGGAGATACCCTTGACCTCCGCGGAATAGAGGGCCCCCTGGTGGACAAGCACTCAACCGGCGGAGTGGGAGACAAGGTCTCTTTGATTCTTGCACCGCTGGCTGCTGCCTGCGGTTTGAAAGTCCCCATGATGAGCGGGCGTTCCCTCGGCCATACCGGGGGTACTCTGGATAAACTGGAATCGATTCCCGGCTACACAACGGCGCTCGAACCGGCCCGGTTCCGTTCGATAATCAACGAGGTCGGCTACGCTATGACCGGGCAGAGCGAGTCCATTGTTCCTGCCGATCGGAAACTCTATGCTTTGCGGGATGTAACTGCTACCGTCGAGTCGATTCCCCTCATCACGGCAAGCATCCTCTCGAAGAAGTTTGCCGAAGGTGCTGAATCCCTGGTCTTTGACGTGAAATGCGGCTCCGGAGCATTTATGAAAACACCGGATACTGCAGAGCAATTGGCTTCATTTTTAGTAGAGACGGGAAGGAGTCTGGACAAGAAGGTTGCCGCTGTTATTACCTCTATGGAACAGCCTCTAGGACGGATGGTCGGGAATTTCCTGGAAGTAGAAGAATCGGCAATGGCTCTGCAGGGGAAAGGACCATCGGACCTGATGGAGGTTACGATGCGGCTTACCGCCTGGATGCTGGTGGCAGGCAGGATAGAACCGGATGTCGACTCTGCATTGCGCAGATGCCGGAAAGAATTAGAATCAGGAGCTGCCTACGAGCGGTTTATAAAGAATATAGAGCTTCAGGGAGGAGATCCAGGGCAGATGGAAGCCGGGTTCGGGGTTCGAAGGGCCGATCTTTCGGTAGACCTGACGGCCGGAGAGGATGGCTATATCCAGGAGGTCAATGCCTACAAGACCGGGATGGCCGGCGTTTATCTTGGAGCCGGGCGCAGCAAAACGGATGATGATGTGTACCCGGATGTGGGCATTGTCTTTCAGAAGAAGTGCGGCGATTCAGTCGAGAAAGATGAACCGCTGTGCCGGATTTTTGCCCGTGATGAGGAAGGTCTCGATCAGGCTCAACGGTTAATGGATGATGCAATAGTTCTCGGAGAGTATGGGGATGCATCAAAGGAAATGATTTTGAAGGAATTGCCGGTAGAATGAAGTGGTTCAAGCATGATTTCGATGAATTCGAAAAGCACAGGGTCAGAGAGCTGGCCGAAATTTATCAGTTCGATCAGGATCGAACTGTCGCCTCGATAATCTCGTCGATTTTCCTCCGGCGGGGACGGACAAGCGGTGAAGAATTGATGTATTTTCAGGAGGAAAACCTCCGCTTGTTACACAATCCCTTTGCTATGCAGGATATGGATGCTCTTGTCAAACGGATACATCAGGCCGTGGGAGAACAGGAACGGGTCTGGGTTTTCGGGGACCGGGATGCCGACGGAATAACCTCCACGGTTTTAATGGTGGAACTCCTCCGCGGGCTTGGCCTCGATCCCTCCTGGTCGGTTCCCATGGGAGATGATGACTATGGGCTGACCAGGGAGTGGATCGATCAGGTAGGGGATCAAGACGGGACTCTCATAATCACTGTTGATTGCGGTGTTACCGATATCGAAGAGGTGAACTACGCTCGGGAAAAGGGAATCGACGTAATCATCGTTGATCATCATACCCCCAAACCCACCCTTCCGGAGGCAGTCGCCATAGTCGACCCGAAAAGGGAAGATACCGAATATCCCTTTCGAGAGCTTGCCGCTTGCGGGGTAACCGCTAAAGTGGGGTGGGCCCTCGATTACAGTATGACCGAGCTTTATAATCAGCCGGTTTGTCTGATGAATATCCGACCGGCGAATGACACCTATGTGATCGAAGCGGTCAAACTGGTTAATCTTCTCACGGTGGACAGTCTCGATCTTACCATCACTCCCGGCATTTTTGATCCGGCCGGCAGCCCGATCGCCGGGTTTTTTCAGGAGTGTCGTGTGGCCGTTTATGATGAGCCGTTACAGCGGAAGATGCTCCGTGAATGTTTCGGGCAGGATGCTGACGAGATTCCCCTTATCGATCTCAAGCCGGAAATTGAAAAGGTCTTTCCCAAACTTGCCGGTAAGAGTCTGGTATACCTTCTCAGCCGCAGTCGAATGAATAAATACCGTTCTGCCGA
>JAIPGG010000028.1 GCA_021736255.1 Spirochaetales bacterium
AACGCCTGGCCAATATCTCGGTGATGCCCACCGCATCAAGGTAACGGCTGACCGGTGCAAGCCCGGCACGGCCGGAAAATTGTTCGTTTGTTGTTTGAAAATCGGTGATTTTGCTCTTGACGGATCGGCTGTTTTGGCGCACCATTTATTCACCTCCTGGGTGATTTTGTGTTTGTAGCTAAACCATTACACCACATGGAGGTATTTTTTTCTACTAGGCAAAATCGCTCAGTTTAGGTATTACAAAGATCAATTCGGAGTGGAAGGAAAAAAAGTAATTTTGACCTTCGGCCTCCTTTCTCCCGTGAAAGGAATTGAATACGTCTTACAGGCACTTCCGGCGGTTAAACAAAAACACCCGGATATCGTGTATATAATCCTCGGAGCGACCCATCCCCATGTAGTAAAGACATTCGGGGAAGAATACCGGATCAAGCTGCAGCAAATGGTTCAGCAGCTTGATATCGGGGAGCAGGTAATTTTTCAGAACCGGTTTGTCGAGATGGAGGAATTGCGTGAATATCTCGGCTCTGCCGATCTATATGTAACCCCCTACCTGGAGGAAGCCCAGATAACTTCCGGAACCCTCGCCTATGCGATGGGTAGCGGGAAGGCTGTTATCTCGACACCTTATTGGTATGCAACAGAGATGCTGGCGGAGGGAAGGGGAATCATTGTGCCCTTCAAGGACTCCGATGCCTTGGCGCAGCAGATTACCGGCCTTCTGGACAACGACACCGGACGTAATGCCATGCGCAAAAAAGCCTACGTGTTCTCTCGGGAGGCGGTGTGGAAAGAGGTGGCCAAAGAATATCTAAAGGTATTCAACGAGGTGAGGGCAAAGCGTGCGCATTCCCCGCGTCCGCGGCATACGTACATCGAAAACGTGCAAACGGTTACCAATTTTAAACTCCCAGAATTAAAGCTCGATCACATGATAATGCTCACCGACGATACCGGTATTTTGCAGCATGCCGTTCATACCGTTCCTAATCGTCACCATGGCTACTGCACCGATGACAACGCCAGAGCATTAATTGTTGCCGCGATGGCAAAAGAATACCCCCTTGCCGGCGGCCAAGACCTGGACTATCTCACCAACAACTATCTCGGATTTCTTCATTATGCCTTTAACCTGGAAAAAGGCAGGTTCCGTAATTTTATGACCTATGATCGGCACTGGGTAGAAGAGACGGGGTCGGAGGATGCTCATGGAAGAGCTCTCTGGAGCCTTGGGAAAGCCGTGCAGTATCTCGACCATTCAGGACAAAAGGCATTAGCAACGAACCTTTTCAACGAAGCTTTAAAAGCTGTTGAGCACTTTCACTCTCCCCGGGCACTTGCCTTTTCCATGATAGGGCTGCACGCTTACCTGAAAAAATTCTCCGGTGACAGTGAGGTGCGTAGAATATTAGAAATCATCTCGCTCAGGCTTTTTGTTCAGTTTACAGGCAATGCGAAACCCAACTGGCCCTGGCTGGAAGAAGCACTCAATTATGCAAATGGAAAGCTGCCCCATGCACTGTTGCTGTCCGGACAGTCAATGCAAAACAGGGATATGATAGATATGGGATTACAGGCCCTTACATGGCTGCTCGAAATTCAAACCGATAACGAACACTTTTCTCCTATTGGCAATATGGGTTGGTATAAGCAGAACGGCAACAGAGCTCGTTTCGATCAGCAGCCCATCGAGACCCATGCCATGGTCGATGCATGCATCGAAGCGTTTAATATTACCGGTAAAAACACGTGGATAGACAAAGCAGTCATGTGTTTTAACTGGTTCATGGGACAGAATGACCTGAATATGGTGCTGTATGACCCCAAAACCGGCGGTTGCCGTGACGGTCTTATGGCGGACGGCATAAATCAAAATGAAGGTGCGGAGTCCACGCTGGCTTGTCTCCTCTCGCATATGACACTACAGAAACACTATTCCGATAAAATCTTGAAAAAAGCGTTGCCCTAGGCATGCGTATTGCGATGCTCTCTCCTATTGCTTGGCGCACTCCACCGAGACATTACGGACCCTGGGAACGTGTAGTTTCCCTTTTAACCGAAAGATTGGTGGAAAGGGGCCATGAAGTCACTTTATTTGCAACCGGTGATTCTCTTACCGCCGGAACCCTGCATTCGGTATGCCCCAAGGGTTATGAAGAGGACGACTCTCTTATTCCGAAGGTATGGGAGTGTCTGCACATCGCAGAAGTATTTGAGCGAGCGGGGGATTTTGATATTATCCATAATAATTTCGACTTCTTACCCCTCTCATACTCCGGCTTCGTCGACACACCGGTGCTGACTACTATACACGGATTCTCTTCCCCCGGAATTCTTCCGGTATATAAAAAATACAATAAAAGCACCTACTATGTTTCTATCAGCGACGCCGACCGCTCTCCTCAGCTGGATTATGTCGACACAATTCATCACGGCATAGATATCGGGCAATTTGATTTTGAATCGAACCCCGAGGATTATCTGCTCTTTTTTGGTCGTATTCATCCGGATAAAGGTACCGCCGAGGCAATTGAAATTGCCCGCGCCTGCAATAAAAAACTGCTGATAGCCGGGATCATCCAGGATAAAGAATATTACCAACGGTACGTGGTCCCGCAACTGGAAAATGGAAGAGTTGAGTACAGAGGCAGCGTCGGTCCGGCGGATCGAAACACCTTAATCGGCAGGGCACAAGCGATGCTGCATCCAATTGCCTTTAACGAACCCTTCGGCTTGTCTGTAATCGAGGCAATGGCCTGTGGAACTCCGGTGATTGCCTTCGATCGAGGAAGCATGCCAGAGCTTATCGAACACGGGAAAAACGGATTTGTCGTGAACTCGCTTGATGAAGCAATACGAGCTGTTTCCGATGTAGAAAAGCTCGACAGGAACTACTGCAGACATCATGTAGAGAAATATTTTACAGCGGACCGCATGGCAGAGGAGTATATAGAGGTGTATAACAGAATTCTTAAAAGGAATGTACCCGCATGAATCGTACAAATATCAATATTGTACGGGACACTTCCCGGGTGATTACACGTTTTCATATACCCTCAATAGACCGTATTCCGAGAGTCATCGAACGAGTTTTCCGTCTCAGCAACGCTGAGGCGGAAGCAGTCCTGGAAAATACTTTTCTTGATTTTTCCGATAGACACAAAGATCTAAAACAGATACTGGAACAAAACTTTCAAAAGGTCTCGGAATTCCTTTCGAGCGATACCCGAGTAAGTGCTGCAAAAAAGCTGCTTATCGGGGCATATTTTACCATGGAGTACGCCGTTGAATCGGCTGCGCTGTTCAATCCTTCGATTGTGCCACATCCTGATCAAACAGATGTACCTGCCGGTGGACTTCGATTCATTATGAGTCTTCGGGCGACCGGAGAAGGCCATCTTTCTTCGATTGTATTCCGGGGTGGTATTATTGATAATAATACCACCATCAGTTTTCTCCCGACCAGTGAATTCGTTGAAACCCCGGAGGTCCAGGTTGATTCCTTATATGACCGCCACCTGTTCCGGCGGAAACTGCACGAAATGAACGTCTCTGAAGAGACCACTAACTATGTGTTTGAACAATTATCTGAAGAATTTACCCGCAAGGAACTCAATGAAAGAATCGGTTTTATCCTCTCCGAGAGAAAAAGAACAATACACAAGGAAGCAATCGAACACATCAATTGGCTGGCCGACAGCAATTACAAAATCAAATTCCATGATGATCACCTGCTGTCCGAACGGGTAATATTTCCTGTATCGGAAAATGAAACCAGCGGAATAGAAGATGCGAGGTTCGTACAGTTTTTTGAAGACAACGGTGAAATATCCTATTATGCAACCTACACCGCGTACAACGGAGAGAACATCCTGCCGCAATTGATCGAAACAAAAGACTTCATTACCTTCAACATCGTCACGTTAAACGGAGAAGCGGTCCAAAACAAAGGGATGGCTCTTTTTCCACGAAAGATCAACGGCCGGTATGCCATGCTTTCGCGCCAAGACGGCGAGAACAACTATATCATGTATTCCGATCACCTCCATTTCTGGGAGGACCCGCAGCTCATCCAGGAACCCACGTATCCCTGGGAATTTGTCCAGATCGGCAACTGCGGATCGCCCCTCGAAATAAACGAGGGCTGGCTCGTACTGACTCACGGTGTAGGCCCTATGCGGCAATACTACATCGGCGCGATTCTGCTCGATCTAAAAGACCCCTCGAAGATTATCGGCAGACTGAAACAACCCCTTCTGACTCCAAATGATGATGAGCGCGAAGGCTACGTTCCGAATGTCGTCTATTCCTGCGGCGCTCTTATTCACAATAACGAGCTAATCCTTCCCTATGCTATGTCAGATATTACCTCCGGAATTGCCACAGCCGGCATCGACGATATAGTTGCATTAATGGAATAATCGAGTTCACCACCCTCTGTCAGGCGGGAAAGGTAGTTTCTCTGTGGCAGTTGTTTTCCCGGTTATTATGATTGCAACGTTGACTACCTGGATTAATCTTCCTATCTTTAAAAGGGGTAGTTTATGAAAAACAGTTTTTTTGCAGCCATGGTTTGTATCTTTTGCTTAGGGTTCTTAGCCCCCTTCGAGGCGACAGCCGATACGGCAGAGAAAATTGATATAAAAGTAGACTCCGCTTTACAGCTGTTTGAAGAGATAAATGGGTCGGACGAAGTGCTAAGAAAGGCCGAAGGACTCCTGGTTTTTCCGAATGTGATGAAAGCAGGCATAATCGTGGGCGGCGAATACGGCGAAGGCGCCCTGAGAATACAGGGCAGAACTGCAGACTATTACAGTACCGCCTCAGCCTCTTTTGGTTTTCAGTTAGGGGCACAAGTAAAAACGATTATAATTGCCTTCCTGCAGAAAAGCGCGCTGAAGAAATTCCAGGCGAGCTCCGGGTGGAAGATCGGCGTTGATGCCTCTGTGGCCGTGGTTACGGTAGGCGCAGGTGGGAGCATTGACTCGTCCAATATCAATGAGCCTATCGTCGCCTTTATACTTGACCAGAAAGGACTTATGTACAACCTTACCCTTGAAGGGACAAAGATCACAAAGATTGATAAGTGAGACAACGGGCCAAGAAGACACGAAAGCATCAAAATTTTGATTACATCTTGGCGTTGAAAAATACTTTACGAACTAATAAAACCATTCTACTATGAATATAAAAACAGTGCGGAGGAATTTATGAAACGTCTGTGTATTCTATCTCTCGTTCTTTTTTTTGCAGCTACGGTGTTGTTTTCGCAAGAAAACCAGCAGGGTACGAAATTCGGGCTTCAAATGTCCAGCGATTCTAGATTCAGTTTGCTGGTCTATTCTCCGTTTTTGGAAGCTGGAGTAAATGCAAAAGCACTTCTGGTTGACGGCGATGGATCAAGCGCGATACCTGCAATTGATGTAGGGGGCCACATCGGATACCTCTTTCGGCCATTCCAGAACGGATCTTCTATCTCTTTGGGTGCAGAAGGGGCTTACTCTATCGGCATTGATGATGTGGAGTACGATGAATACGCCGACATGGGGATCCGTGTTGCGTTAAATTATATGGCCGGCTCCCATTTCCTCTTTTCAGGCATTTTCAATCCCTTGTACGTGAATATTCGTGATGTTGCAGACACAGAAGGGGATTGGTATATGCTTGGAAATTTTGCCGAGGCAAAAGTCGCTGTTGCATTCTTATTTTAAGGGTCTCAGGTCTCTCGGATAGTGGAGCCGCAGTTCGAGAGACGCGGAGAGAATGCCGAGCCCTAGAACTCTTCGAACTCAGAGTCTTTTTCATTTTCACCCTTTCCAGCATTTTGGGCAATCATGTGCTGCTTTTCTGACTGCCCGTCTACACGAAAGTATTCGATGGTTGTCTGGAGCTGTTCAGCCTGTCCGGCAAGTTCTTCGGCCATCGATGCCATTTCTTCGGAAGCGGAGGCATTTTGCTGGGTGACCTGATCGAGTTGAGAAATGGCTCTATTGATTTGATCGGTGCCCGAATCTTGTTCGCTTGATGCAGAGCTGATTTCCTGTATCAAATCAGATGTTTTCTCGATATCCGGAACGATTTGACCGAGCAATTCATTGGCTTTATTTGCCACCTCTACACTCTCCCCGGAAAGCTCGTTTATCTCTCCTGCTGCGGTCTGGCTGCGTTCTGCGAGTTTTCTGATTTCAGCGGCCACCACCGCAAAGCCTTTTCCGTATTCTCCAGCTCGGGCTGCTTCGATTGCAGCATTCAAAGCCAGCATATTCGTTTGCCGCGCAATATCGGAAATAATTGTGATCTTTTCGGCGATCTCCTTCATTGCATCAACGGTTTTCCGGACAGCTTCTCCACCCTCTTGAGCATTGTTTGCAGCCTTTTGAGCTATCTTTTCTGTCTGGGTGGAATTTTCAGCATTTTGCCGAATGTTCGACGCCATCTGTTCCATCGAAGAGGAAGCCTCCTCGGTGGAAGAGGCCTGTTCCGTCGCTCCCTCGGACAGCTGCTGTGAGGTGGAGCTCATCTGCTGACTACCTGATGAGATGTTTTCTCCGGCGGAGGATATATCACCAACAATCTGCCGCAACTTGTCGGTCATGCCTTGTAACGCTTCAGCCAAATCACGCATTTCATCATTTCCTGAAACCTCTACCGTTGTAGTAAGATCTCCTGAAGCTACCGTCTGAACCGACTGTATTGCTTTATAGATAGATCCCAAGAGCCTTCTGGAAATTAATATGGCGATTAATGCAGCAGCAATTAAAGAAACCAAGACAATTACAATATATGTAATATTTGTGGATTGAATATTATTCATCATCTGACTGGTTGCTTCAGCTGATCGTTCCTCCTGCATAGCCGTTAATTGGTCGATTGAGTTGCGCATAGCTTCGAAATCGACCTGAGCTGCTTGAATATCGTTCTCTATAATTCGGTATTCATCCTGAAGATCCAACTGTATTTCCAATACGCTGCTGGTTGCCTCTTGCCAGTTAGTGAAATATTCACTGAATCGCTGACCTATCGCAAGCTCATTCCCCCGGGATAGAATTGAAAGGGCCTCTTGGACCCGAGAACCTGTTTGCTGCACATTTTCCGAATGGCTGTTGTTGAGTTGTTCCAGCGCTTCGCGTTCTGTTTCTTGCTGCGCTTTTAATTGAGCAACCTGTGCTTGATAAGCATCTCGATCACCATTAAGAACAAGAGATAATGCCTGCTCCAATTCTCTGCGGCGTTCAGGCTCAAGATCACCCTCCAAACGGCTGTTGGCCTCGACTCCGATTTCATCAATAACTGAGCGCATCGATTCAAAATGCTCTGCAGCCGCTTGTTCCTCTTGAATCTGTTCCTGACGTTCTTCTGCCGTAATCAATGCATGGGTGATTACGGATTTTCCGTGCTGAGACCAATTGTTATACTGTTCGCTGAACTCATTATATTCCGATTCCATTTCAGCAGAAAATCTTTTCGAAGGACCGGACATTCTTTCTTTCACTTGCTGAATATTTTCTTGATGATCATTTTGAAGTGACTCGAGTTGATCGACATCTAAAATATCAACTCCAGTCTGTTCTGCAAGAAAAGCTTGATAGGCATCTCGGTCGGCATTGATCATGCTGGCACGGTCTTCCTGTATTTGATTTAATTGCTTAATTGAATTTTCTAATCTGCCGAAACTCCACAACCCGACCCCTAATACTATTACAAGTCCTAGTAACGGAATTCCGATCATGAGAAAAAATTTGCTGCGCAGCTTCATAACTGATCCCCCTCGCAGTTTTATGTGAGCTATTACTTTCTATAGTACAGTTTTTGGGCAGTGCGGGTTTATAGAAGAAAGTGTTAATATATAAGATCTGTCTTATTTTAAATAGTTTTTCTCAAATCCTTGATTACAATATCAAAATATCTCTTTTACTTGTCAAGAGTATTTTGCGGTATTTGGTGTTTGAGAGGAGCTCCTCTTTTTTGAGTCTGTCTCTTATGCACTAGAGCTGAGCATCCACTCATTGACCGCTGTTTTTATCCGTTTCATTTCAACAAGTCCGTGGAGACGTGCAGGTTCGTCTTTACCCACAACCACGACATAGTCCAAATGGGTAGATTTCATTGCTGCATAAGCATCAGCAGCTGTTAAGTCATTTTCTATCATCATCGAATCCCGTAACGAAAACATTGTGTCCGATACGAGCAGCCATTTCCATGTCTCCTCATTAGAGATCACCTGTTTGAACGAATCCAGGGTGAAAATCCCAGTCAACCGCCCATCTGAATCGACAACCGGGAGCACATCGGAGGGATTCCGGCCGAACCACTCAATTGCGGTACCTAACGGCATCTCCTCCGTCAGAGTTACCGGATCGGTGATCATAATATCATCGAGGCTCATTCCGGCAATCACATCTTCTTCGGTAATCTTTCTATTTTGTTCCCCCGCCTTCGTAATGGCGAGCTTAACAAAAGGCGGCCCAAGCACCTGAACAATCAAGGTGGTTGCAGTGATGCCGGAAATGATAAGTTCCCCGAGACTGGCGCTTTCCGTTACTTGTATGTGACTCAGATGGTGGCCCGCCATAATCGAGAGTCCTATTGCCACACCCCCCTGACTGAACAGCCCCATTCCCAGATATTTACGAATATTTTCTTCGCTGCCGGAAATTTTGGCTCCGAGCATTGCCCCGCCCCATTTTCCGATTGTGCGAAATACTACATACCCGAGAACTACCATCCATAACCACAGAGGCATAGCCGACAACTCAATTCGAGCCCCGACAAAAACAAAAAATAATACATAGATAACAACAGAAATGTTCTTGAGAAAGGAAAACATGCCTTCGCTTCGATAGGGAGCAAGGTTCCGCAGACCGAATCCGAATAGCATGCTCGCCAAAATGATATCCATACCCGCAGCATTTGACAGAGCAACGATAAGAAACACCAACCCGATCGTCATCACGGCAATCTTTTCGACCTCGTGCATCATCTTTAATAGAGCCGCCAGGATAAGTGCAAAAACTATGCCGGTACCAACCGCTCCTCCGAGTTCAATCAGAACGCTTTGAATTTGGGGCCACAAAGCCTGATCGCTATGAGTGATCATCTCTACAGCGCTCGTGCCAAACCCGTATACAGTCATTGCCAGGGCGTCATCCAGAGCAACAATCGCGGTTAGAGACATGGTCAGCACACCGGCTGCTTTATATTCCCACAAAACATTGATCGTAGAAGCTGGATCGGTAGCGCTTGCAATGGCACCGAAAACGATTGCACTTGCCAGGGCTGCCGAGAGGGGAAGTCCGGCTACAAACCATACCACCGCAAAAGTAGAAGCCCCAACCAGCAGGAAAGCGGAAATTCCCTCAGAGATGAGGATAGAGGAGAATTGTTTTCCATATTTTCTAAAATTCTCGAGTTCGAGTTCTCCGCCGACTAAAAATCCGATGATGCCGAGCGCAAAAAGGTTTATCGATTCGAGTTTTTGTATTTCTTCCGCCGTAACAAGCTGGAATCCGCTCTGCCCAATAAGCAAGCCCACGGCTATATATCCTACGACCTGGGGAATTTTGATCCGCTGGAAGATATACCCGCCGAACATTCCACCAAATATACAGAAGCCGAGAATAAATAATAAACCGAAGTGCATTTTGCCCCTTACCTATGCGTCCGTCATTCCGGTCCGCGGTCAATTACAGAATCTTCGAGGTTTTTAAAAAGACTTCGTGCATCAGGAAGCGATATCAAGTGCTCTCGAAAATCTTCGTCTTTCAGAATAGCGGAAAGGCGAGATAATACCCGAAGGTACTCCGCATGCTGATCGGAATGTGCGGCAAGCAGAAACACGAGTCTTACCGGAATATCATCGAGAGACAGATAATCCGGTATTCCGTTCCGGACCACCATAACCGACATTGTGAGACCAGAAACCGAATCGAGCCGTACATGCGGTATCGCTATTCCAAGTCCGATACCGGTGCTCATGAGTTTTTCCCGTTTGAAAATACCGGCCCGCAGTGCATCGATATCCATCACCGTATTCGCATCCCGCATGCTTTCAACAAGATCGTTGAGAACATCTTCCTTCCGGGCCGTATTCCGGATAATTATCCTATTATTATTCAGGTACTCGTGAAGATCCGGAGCGACCGGAGCTTTTTTCTCTTGTATTTCCATTGATTTACCTCGTCTTACTCGTTTTCTCCAGCTTGGTTTTTAAAATAGGCTATCGTCTCTAAGATGTTTGCCTCCCCGAGGATGTGCATGTCCTGATCTACCACCGGCAGTTCCTGGAGATTGTTTTGTATCATGATTTGGATCATCTCCGAGACCAAGGTGTCGTCATGCACATATTTAAAATCCCGAGCCATGAACTCCAGGGCAGTCTTTTTGAAAAACATCTCCCAATACGAATAATAATCGTCATTCAACATGAAGGCCTCGTAGGGAAAAACGTACTCGACAACGGAAGGCAACCGGACAGACCCAATAACCTGGTTCTCCTCGTTTACCACATACACGCTTCTGGTCTTTGGGTCTTCGATCATCCTGGTGAGTACCGACTCAATCGGTTCATCACCGAGAATCGTAGTGGGATCGGAAACAATGAGCTTTTGGATCTCTTTGACTTGAATCGTTCGTATTTTGTGTCTCATGCATTTCCCTCCTGAATCTTTCGTTCCCCTTCTTTTTTTATGATTTCGCCATACAATTCATCCGGCGTTTCGCTCGAGATAAGCCGACGAGTAAAATCCTCATCCCGCAGATAGGTGTTCAGTTTCGACATGAGCCGCAAGTGTACCGTCTCGCTGTCCGACAGAAGCAAAAAGAACAGAAACGTCTTGCCGTTATCTAAGGCATTGAAATCTACCCCCTTCTTGCACAATCCGATGATTATGCGTGGTTCTCGCACTAAGGTTCCGTCGGGTTTGCGAATATGGGGCAGGGCAAGTCCGTTTCCTAGAGCGGTGGAGGCCATTGCCTCTCGTGCAAGGAGCTTCTCCAACAATTCATCTTTATCGGTCACCAGCTTGGCCTCGACTGCGCGCTCGGCGAGCCGATCGAGCACCTCTTTTTTGCTGCCGGGCAGAATGCCTGTGAGGATAAGCTCCGTATCGGTCAGGCGGG
This sequence comes from Spirochaetales bacterium, assembly GCA_021736255.1. Classification (GTDB taxonomy): domain Bacteria; phylum Spirochaetota; class Spirochaetia; order JAIPGG01; family JAIPGG01; genus JAIPGG01. Next base: position 11,122 of record JAIPGG010000028.1, read on the forward strand.
AAATCGGTACGATGTCGTACTCAGATTCGATGAGCCGCGAGAGATCATTCTGCGGAATCACCTGCATCCGGGAAAGGAGCCAATCATCGATCATGCTTTTTACAAAACGCCATTGATTCCCGATCTTTGTACAGGGAATTTGGTTGTTCTGTGCCATCGTGAGCACCGTCTTTTTCGACAGCTTGAGATAGTCGCTCACCTCGAGAACCGTCATAATTTCCGATTGTTCTACTTCCGCCATATTTACCTCTATTTACCGTTATTTGCTCTTAATTGCCTCTTAACGGAAAGATATGCCTCTCCTTTACCATTGTCAAGCCCGCCCGACAAAAAACACAGGAAAAAAACAGGAATAGAGATTAATAGAAAGGTATTGGGGGAAGGTTCAGAAGTTCAGCTCTTCGCCAAGCTCTTTCATCTTTTGCTGCGCCTGATCCAGCAACTCATCTTTCTGCTTTTCGATTTCCTTCTCAGCCCGGTCTCTGAGTTCGGCACGTTGCTCGTTTAGTGCAACCCCCAGATCGTCGGCGGTGCGCAGATCCGAAAGGAGCTCTTTTCCTTGGGTTTGCAGCTCCCCGTTCAAAGAATTGTTTTTTTCGAGCTCTTCGGAGAGGTAGTCGTACAAGGCTTCTTCCACCCAGGCAGCGGCTTCTCCCGCCTGTCGTTCAGCATATGCACCGATCCGCTGCTCCAGCTCTCTTTCGATGGAACTTGTTACCCGGATGTTTTCCATACTTCCCCGAGAGATGTCGAAGGACACCTGCAGATCGATCCTCTCCATATCTTCGAGGACCTGCGAGACTGCGTCTGCAACGACGGAGTCGGTATCGCTGTAATCGATTTTCAGTTCAGAAAGCACGATGTCGGCTTTGCCTTTTCCCGAGAAATCAGCATTCAATGAAAGTCCTATCTCGGCACCGGCTTTCCCGCGGAGATCCTCGATCGAGAGAGAAGAAAGCCCGTCGGATACCTCAAGCGGATAATCGTTTAGTATTCCGGTACCCTGCATTGCATAATCTGCGCCTTTTCGGGTGTCGATGGTTAATTCCGAACTGAAGGCAGGGGGAACGGAGATAGAGGCGGTGGTCGGTTTTCCCCAGATTTCCTGTTCCCCGGTCAGGTCATTGATCCTAAACTCGGAAAACCGGGAAGAGCCCGCGCTTCCGAGGGAGAGCGCAAACCTCTTGATGAGAAATGACGGATATTCCCGCACCGGAAAGGAGACTACCGTCCCGTCCCTTCCCCCGTCGGAGAAACGCCGCTGCACCGCTTCCGTTCGCTCGTCGAGGCGGTGAAAGACTTCCAGCGCCCGCTCGGCGCAGGTGTAGATCCTCCCGAGCCTGCGGCGCAAAACAGAAGCGGCGGCCTCGGTAAGAATTCCCCCGGCATCAGATTCGAATGCAGATACGGCCTCCCGGAGATAGGCCGCATCATTTTCGATAGCCTGTTCAACAGCATTCTGAGCCTTCGAAACAAAAGCGGTGTCGGCCCGGTAATCCTCATAGCTGCTTTGTAGGCTGCGGCGGGTTCTGTCGAGCGATTGCTGGAGAGTATTCACCTTGTCCAGGTAGCTCTTCACTTCTTCGGCTGTGTCTATTGTAGAGAGGTCGGCCCGCAGCAGCTCTTCGACCCGTGTCTCGAGGTCTTCTATGCGATCTGATGCCTCCTCGGTTCTTTCCTCCCAACGGGCAATCGTCTGTTCGTAGCGATTTTGGGTCGATTCCAAAACCTGGGGGGATTCGAGGGCATCGCGGTATTTTTCTATGAGTTTATCTGCACTTTCGCCTGCGATCTCCATACCGGCTGATTGTATTTCCTCGACCGTACTCTCAGCTCCTTGTGCGGAAGCATCGGAAAGAGCGCCGGAACTCTTGCGAGGGGTGTTAAACCGGAGTTCCTCACAAACAATCTCTTCTGCAACAAATTTCCTGGAGAAAAGCTTCCACACATCAACGTCGAACCGGGTTCTCCCGAGTTCGATGAGGTTCCGCATCGGGCTCTTCGCATCCGCTATGCTCAGGTGGGAAAATCCCAGACGCCCGCCGATCAGGGAAACCTCGGCCCCATCCATTTCAACATCCGCCTCGAAAAGCAGTTCCAGGCCGTTTTCTACGCTCCGTTCGAACAGTTTGTCTTTGAAAAAGAAGGAAAAGCCAACTACCACGATGAGCAGGATGGCGAGCGTTATCAGTTTCCATTTTGAAAGGAGACCGCGATTTTTCTTGATCGCCTTCGCGAGCCGTCGCAGATGTTTTTGCTCTTCTTTCGAAAGCTCCGGGTCGATGAAGTACCTGCCCTGCTCGTCTCTTTGCAATTTCGAATCGAGAAACCGGCGTTCGCTGTCGAGGTAGATTCTCCGGTACACCTTCTTGTTGAGTTTCTTCTCCGAAAGCGGCTTACCAAAGGGAGCAGGCAGTTTGCTCTTTTTCATGCGCTCAACCCCTTGTAGACATCACCCGCCTTTCGCACCGCTATGGCCAATTTGCGCAGAATAGGGGTTTTCTCGAAGAACCGCACCAGCTTGCTCGAGGCGATTTTCTCTCGCACCCCGCTTCTGTAGGTCCGAACCAGGTACCTGCCCAGCAGGAAGAGGGGGATCCACAGCACGAGCCCGGAAACAAGACCGCCGGTAACGAGGGCATTGTTGAACTCCAAAAGAGGAAGGACCGGAGTGTTCGCGGCCCGGATAAAAAAGCTCTCGAGGGCAGGTTGCTGAAGAATCCACAGTCCCAGTGAATCGATCAAGGGATCGGCCACACCGATCCAGAGTTTGAACACAATGAGCGTGAGTATCATCGTCCCAACGTGGAGTTTGAGGAGGAAAAAGAGAAGAAAAAGAACCGGCCAGAAGAGATTTCCCGCAGGCATCAAGGCCAAAAGCACGCCGCACGCGAACCCGGCCGCAATTTCTCCAGGCCTGCTGTTGGCGTTCAGTGCAGCAATAATTTTCGCGATGAACCCAATCATAGGTAATAAGTAGTACGTTTTGCCGGCCCTGTCAATTTGAAGGAGCTGCGACTGCGGGGATCAACGGCAATTGAATACTCCATGACAGGCAGCAGCAAAATGCTCTATCCAGTCCTAAGAAGCCCATCTATGACTCGAATATATGCTTAGCCCGGTAACTGTGATTAAAATCAGTACCATGCCGAAAATCTGCAGGCCGCCCAGGCGTTCATGTAAAACCACAACACTGAATAGCGAGGCGGTTACCGGCTCGACCATTGCCACAATTGAGGCCACGGCCGGAGCGGTATAGTTCAGTCCGATGACATAAAAAAAGAACGACAAACCCGCGCCAAGCACCCCCAGTGTAGCGAACAGCGGCCATCCCTGGGAACTCAAAACCGCAACGGCCTGATCGGTACCGGCCGGCCAGATGAGGATGGTCACGAGAGCCGCGAATGCTATAACGAGAATCGCCTGCGGGCTGCCGTGCGGCGCCGCGTACTTGAAACCGAAAATAAAAACCGCATAGGACAGCCCGGAAAGCAGCCCGGCGCAGACGCCGATCGGGGTGATGTCACCTGCCCCAATCTCGAAAATACGGGTAAGCAACATAACGCCAAAGACGACCATCGCGATCGCGGCCCACTTAAGCGGAGTAGGCCTTTCGAGCTTGAGTGCGAAGGAAACAAAATAGACGAACACCGGTGCGCAATACATCAGCGTCGCCGCAACCGCGACGCTGCCCTCGGCGATGCTTACGAAATAGAAAGTGAAATTGCCGGCTACACCGAGACCGGCAATTGCCGACCAGAACCATAATCGACCACTATCCAAACCGCTGCGGTGCGGGCGAAACATTAGCCATACGAGGACAAACACAAGTCCGATCGCACCCCGGTAGAACGAGACGACGAAGGCGTCCCACCCGTTGGCCATGAGAATCCCGGCGATCCCGCCCGACAGCCCCCAAAATAACGCCGCCAATGCCACGAACGCCGTACTCACACTCGCCATTTCGGCTCCTTCTTGTTCGGCGAAATCAATCCCATCGGTGGCGGCGATATTCGTAACATTCAGCAAACCCTCTATCATCGGGTCCAACCGAGCGTTGAACAGCAAAACTCAGCTGCAGTATCGAAGCGGTATGCAGAAAGGTTAATAAACGGGACGGTTTCGGTCAATAAAAAAACGGATCATCATGGTTCGCCTCCAATGCTTGCCCTCCGGTTTATGCATCTGCGTACCAGCTGCTCAATTCGTGTCCGGACCCGGCTACCGGACCCAGCGGAGAATCTCCCGCAGGCGAAAGCGCTTTCCGGTCATGAGGATACCCACCCGGAAGATCTTCGCGGCTAACAAGATAAACCCGATTATGGTACCAACCAATATTCCGATGCTCGTAATGATTTCCCAAACCGGCGGAGTGTCGATCATAATCCGAATGAGCATGACGATCGGCGAGGTCATTGGGAAGTGCGAAAGGAAAACGGTGAAAGCTTGGCCCGGATTCATGATATGTGCTGAGATGGTAATAAGGGGGATCACCAGAAATATGATCAACGGCCAGCCCAGATGCCCGAGGTGTTGTTCATCAACAGCGCCCGATCCTACAGCGCTGTAAGCGGAAGCGTATAGAAAAAATGCAAGAACAAAGAAAAGGACTAAAAAGAAAAGATTAGCAGGAGAAAGAGCATCCGGTAGAGAGAAACCGGAAACCGGCTGTGCGAGCAGCGTGATGAGCAGAGCTATTCCGATCCAGATCGCATATTGGAGCAGGCCCGCCAGCCCCTTCCCGAATATTTTTCCGAACATCAGGTCGATCGGCCGCACCGAAGACAGGAGGATCTCTACAGTTTTGGTGGTTTTTTCAGAAACAATCGACCTCCCGATCATTTGCCCGTACAGCAGGATCGTCATGTACAAAAGCATGACGAAGGTCATAACAACAGCAAATACGGAAAAATAGTCTCCGCTCTCCGAGTCGTCGCCTGCTTTCCCGGAACCGATTTTCTTGGTGGTGAACGCCGGTTCCTCCAGGATACCGGATATCGCTTCCCGTTGTATTCCCGCCTGTTCGAGACGGCTTTGCACGATAACCGCGGAAAGAGCGTGGGACATCCGTTCGCTTACCAACAGGTCGGTGCCGGTTTTCGAATAATAGCGGTACTCGCCTTCAAGCGGTTGCTCAGGAAGTTCGAGGTAGCCGTGGATCTTCTCGTTTACCACCTGCTCTTCGAGGTCGGTTCCTGTGTTTCGTTCAACGAGCCGGATATTCGAATCTTCGAGCTCTGCGGATAGCCGGTCGGAGAATTGCCGGTCCGCCCCGACAACCGCTACCGTGGTTCCTTCCGGAACATCCGAAGAGACAGCGAACAGGGAGGGCAAAACCGAAACCGCGAGGATCAGGAAGGGACCGATAATGGTGATAATAATAAATCCCTTGTTCTTTGCGGTCATCTTGAATTCCTGCTTCATGACCGTGAATACGCGTTTTTTACTCATGGACTTTCACTTCCGGTGCGCTCGAGACCGGTGCGCTCTACTCCGGTTCGTTCGACGAAAATACTGTGAAGCGAGGGAGCTGAAACCTCGAAACGCTGTATCGTGATCCTGCCGACCACCGCCTTCAACAGCTCGTCGGGACCTGCAGAAGGTTTGAGCCGGACCTCCACCCGGCGGGGATAGCTGACAATCTGCTCGACCATCGGGAGGGTTTCGATAAAGCCTCCATTGCCGTCGAACTCAAGGATCACCGTGTTGCCTGCATATTTGCTTTTTATTTCCCGCAGGCTTCCCGATTCGATTTTTTTGCCTTTGTGCATCAAGAGGATATCGCTGCAGATACGTTCAGCGTGTTCGGTGATGTGGGTTGAAAACAAAATCGTTTTCCCTTGGTTGCCGAGTTCCATAATGGTTTCGGTCAATACATCTGCGCTTACCGGATCGAGACCGGCAAAGGGCTCATCGAAAAGGATTACCGAGGGATCATGATTAATGGAAGCGATGAATTGCACCTTTTGCGACATACCTTTCGAGAGTTCATTGATCGGCTTGTCCTTCCATTCGAGCAGATCGAATCGCTCCAGCCAGGAATCGATCGAAACCTGGAGGTCCTTTCTGCTTTTTCCCTTTAATTCGCCGAGGTAGGTGAGCATCTCGACCACACTGACCTTTTGATACAGACCCCGTTCCTCCGGGAGATAGCCGATGATCGCTTTGTCCTCTTCCCGGAGACGATGCCCGTTGATCGATATTGCACCGCTGTCTGGAGCGAGGATGTTCATTATCATCCGGATCGTTGTAGTCTTTCCGGCGCCGTTCGGGCCGAGGAGCCCGAGTATTCTTCCCGGTTCGGCGCGGAATGAAAGGTCAGAAACAGCCGGGTGGTCCCCGAACTGTTTGGTTATCGCCTGTGCTTCAATCAAATGGATTCTCCCGGAAAGGTTTTTCCATTATGTCTGCTGCCTCGTATCCGGCCGGACGAGTAAGAGCTCCGAAATATCGTCGTTTCACCTGAACAAAACCCAGCCGTTCATAGAGCCGCCGTGCTCCGGTGTTTGTGTCGACGACCTGCAGAATCAGACGGTCGAAGCCGCGCCGTTTCGCCTCGTTCTCGGCCTCGGCGATCAACTGAGAACCCACCCTCTTCCCGCGTGCTTCCGCACGAACAGCAAGGCTGTCGATAAAAAAATACCCTGGGTATGTTTTATAAAAGAGTCCAAAAAGAAGATACAGCAGCCATTTCCATAGACCACCCAAAAAGCCAAAGACATCAAAAAAGATCGAGAATCTGATATCGAAGGTGTCCGTAACTCCGTCGGTTGAATAGCCGAGATATCCGAGCATTTTTCCATTCTCGACTGCATAGATTGCATACCCGTCCACGAAGCTCCGGCGCAGCACCTCCTCGATTTTCTTGCGATCTTTGCTAATGATCTCATGATGACTGACCTTCTGCCCAAAGGCCTCGAGATAGAGAGACACCACATCATCCGGAGATGCTGTTTGTGGAAGCGAGTACATATAATGGACAGAAGGATTTCCATTATTCGGTGCCATGCTGTAACACTACCCAATCTTTTTCTTTCTGTGAAGATTGTTTTTTTGGTCTATGCCTTGTTCTCACCTATTATTTTTCTTATCATTTTTTTAGAATAAAAGGAGGATGATTTTATGAATCTTAGTGCTCGAAATCAGTTCAAGGGAACAGTGAAGAAAATAACCGAAGGTGCAGTAAACAGCGAGGTGGTGATCGAGATCGCCCCGGGCGTAGAGATAACCTCCATCATCACGAAGGTTTCTGCCCAGTCCCTCGGCCTCACCGAAGGCGGAAGCGCCTATGCGTTGATCAAAGCATCCAACGTAATGGTCGGGACGGAATAGAATCGGCGATTGCCGAGCTCCAGCTGGTTAATACCCGGTTCGTGGAAGATCAACAGGAAATATTCACATTCGGCTTGCAGACCTGCTTGCAATGCATAGTATAAAAAGAGTGAATGAAGTAATTCTTCTGGTGGAAGACGAAGCGCTGATAGCGCTTCATGAGGAACAGATCCTCGTCGAGGCCGGGTATTCCGTGATCAAAGCATGTAACGGGAAGCAGGCCGTCGAGACGGTTCGCGATTCCTCCCGTACTGAGCAAATCGATCTGATACTCATGGACATTAATCTTGGCCGGGGGATGGACGGCACCGAAGCGGCCCGGGAGATTTTGAGTACCCACAGGATACCGGTGCTTTTTCTATCATGCCACACAGACACAGAAACTGTTGAGAAGACCGAAAAAATTACCTCGTACGGGTATGTCGTAAAAAGCGCCGGGCCCGTTGTATTACTCACCTCCATCAAGATGGCACTGCGACTGCGCCAAAGCGAGCAACGATTTCAGAATGTTCTTTCCCATGTGCGGGAAGTTGCGGTCCAGGGGTACGGTGCGGACGGTACGACCCGCTACTGGAACACAACCTCGGAGCTGATCTACGGCTATACGCAGGAGGAAGCCGTAGGCAAGAAGCTTTGGGATCTCATTATTCCTCCGGATATGGTCTCCGAGGTCAAACAAGCGGTAGGCGAAATGACTACCACCGGCCAACCTCATGCCCCGCAGACCCTCACGCTGATGCACAAGGACGGCTCCCCTGTGCGGGTCCGATCGAGTCACAGCGTGACTCGAAACGCCTCCGGCGAGCCGGAGCTCTTCTGTCTGGATATTCCCCTGGACATGGTCCCGGAGATAAAAGAGCTTTCCGAGTAACATCGGCAGTTTTTTCACAAGTGGTTACTCAAACTCCCGTCAATTCATCCATATTTGTCATCAGGTTTGAAGTAGCAATAATTAGTCGTACCTTGCGCTGTTTTTTGGTCAGTCTTCACTCGCTTGTTCGGCATTTCCTGACCGAGATTTTTTTATTGCACAAGAATATCTGATTGGCGTCCATTTTATTCAAAAATTTTGCCTTGTTCTCCTCGGTTAGTTCTCCTACACTATAACGTATGGAATGGTTTATCTCACAAGATCATGTAACGCAAGCCTTACTGGCAACCCTATTTACCTGGTTTCTCACCGCTGCCGGAGCAAGCCTGGTGTTCTTTTTCAAAACCTTCAACAGAAAAGTGCTCGATGCCATGCTCGGCTTTGCCGCCGGTGTGATGATTGCTGCCAGCTTCTGGTCACTCTTATCCCCGGCAATAGAAATGGCCGAAAACGTGAGTACACTTCCATCCTGGATACCGGCGGCGGCAGGATTTTTAGCTGGAGGGCTGTTCCTTCTGGCCGTGGACAATATATTGCCTCACCAACACCTCGATCAGAAACACGCAGAGACCGAGGGTATTTCCACCACTTGGAATCGTAGCGTGCTGCTGGTATTGGCAATTACCCTCCATAACATTCCGGAAGGACTGGCGGTTGGAGTCGCCTTCGGGGCACTGGCGGCAGACTTACCGTCAGCATCGATGGCCGGAGCCATTGCATTGGCACTCGGCATCGGCATCCAAAACTTTCCCGAAGGTACCGCCGTAGCTGTTCCCTTGAGACGTGAGGGGCTCAGCCGTTTCAAGTGCTTTTGGTACGGCCAACTCTCCGGAGTCGTAGAGCCGATTGCCGGTGTCATCGGGGCGATGGCCGTTATAATTGCACGGCCGATTCTCCCATACGCACTCGCCTTTGCCGCCGGTGCAATGATCTATGTAGTAATCGAAGAACTCATACCGGAATCACAGCAGAGCAGTAAAACAGATATCGCCACTATAGGAACAATGCTTGGCTTTACGGTGATGATGAGTCTCGACGTAGCTCTCGGATAAACTCGAGACACCGACCAACGCAGGATGTGGCCCATGTTAATTGTTATATTGTATGGAGCCAAACAGATGAAAGAAAAGAGCTCCGACGAAGAGTGTGATACCATGGAAATGGCAAGTAGTTTTGCCCCCTATGGGGTCAATTCAGTTTACCATTTCCACGAGTCGGAGCTCTTCTGTCTGGATATTCCCTGGACATGGGCCCGGAGATAAAAGAGCTTCCCGAATAATTGTAAAGCTATGTACCTTCAAACTTCAGACGGCATTCAAGCAAACTATCGAATCTATGGAAATCCCACTGACACACCCATTGTACTCATTCACGGACTGGGAGCGGACTACCAGATGTGGAGTCCGCAAATAGAGAGTTATCCGCCAGAAGGGTACTACCTCATTGTACCGGATATGAGAGGTCATGGACAAAGTGAGGCCGTTGACGATTTCAGGATTACTGATTGTGCAAAAGATATCAGTGAATTGCTGGAGGAGTTGCGTGTTGAGCATGCTATCATTGCAGGTGTCAGCATGGGGGGAGTCGTTGCCCAACAGTTTGCCTGCGATTTTCCCGACAAAACCGATCGCTTGATAATCACCGACAGCTTCAGTGAGGTCCGTTCTTTGACGGAAAAGATAGCCGGCTGGATGCAGTGGTTGACAATTAAAGTTGCTCCCGGTCTGTTGATCAAATCTATGCAATCAGTCTATAGCGATCCGGAACAGGCAGCTATTGTAGAATATTTTCAGGATTCGATGCATCGAATGGATAAAACTCAACTCATGAAAGCCAGGGCCACCCTGAATCGTTTTAACATCACCTCCCGGCTGCCGACAATCAGCGCACCTACCCTGGTGCTTGTTGGCGATGGGTTTGGAGATTTTGCCGTTAAAATGGCAAAGAAAACGGCTCATAACATTCCGAATGCGGAATGGAAAGTCTTGCATAAAGGTAAAGACCCATCCAATCTGGTAGTGCCTGAAGTATTTAACCGAGAAGTAATGAAGTTTATTAACCATCAATAAGAGGCAGCGAACTATGGGCATGAAGGAAGTTTTACATTTCACCTGGAAAACACTTGCCGTTTCCATCATCATGCTGCTGTTCTTGATGATAGCATCAGCAGCATTTCCGATGCCAACAGATTCGGCATCGGGAAATGACGGCTCGGTCATGATTTTACTATTTATCATCACAACCGTGTATGCCCTGCTGATAGGGATAATCATGCAAGCTTCTCAGGGAAGCGGTTTGCAGTTGATATTCGGTGTGCTGATTTCATTTTACGGCATTCAGACCGTAGTGGGGCAAATCGAAGCGCTGTTTTTCCTGACCCCTCTGGGTGAAGACTTTGGCGCAGGGAGTGTGCCGGTTATGCAAATGCCGGCCGGCTTTATCGGATCTCAGTTCTTTATCTGGGCGGTAGTAACACTCGCAGGAGTAGTGGCATCGTATTTTCTGATCGGAAAGAAGCGGATCATGAAACAGCAGCCTATGCGGCTTTATCCGAAAATGACCGGCCGGCAATGGCTATGGCGAACCGGAGCGGTCATACTGGCCTATGAAGTTCTGTATTTTTCTTTCGGATATTTTGTTGCGTGGAGAGACCCGGCTATCCGGGAGTTTTACCAGGGCACAGACCCCGGAAGTTTTCTTTTGCAGATGCAGCATGTCTTTTCTGAAACACCGGCCCTGGCTGGTTTGCAGGCATTCCGAGCCGTCTTATGGATGCTGTTCGTCTTACCGGTCATCGGCATGCTAAGCAGAAATAAATGGTGGGCCGCCCTGTTTCTAGGGTTTTATACGGCGCTTCCCCTCACGCTGCCAAATATCATGCCCAATCCCTATATGCCGGAGGCAGTGCGGATGACCCATTTCACGGAAACTGCTGCTTCGACATTTATCTTCGGAGTGCTGCTATTCACTCTTTTCAGAAAATCATTTGCACGTAACTCAATAAGCAAAGTGTAATTTAATTATTTCATGAAACCGCGCGGATTACTCAGTCACCGTCGATGGCTTTGTCGGGCCGGTTAGCCGCATCTCGTCAGCCGGATGATTTCGATTCATCAATGGGAATCCACACAGAAACCGACCGCCCTTTACACTTGAATTCTCCCCATCCTTCACTATTTGTGGTCACTATCTCCTTGATATGCTCCGTAGCGTCGCTATATGTGATGCCCGGCGATCCGGTATTCATTGACTTGAAGCCGTCCGCATCATTGCTTAGCAGGACCGCCAGTCCGCCGGGATGCTCGGAGTTTCCCGTACGTGTCCACCCGATGCAATTCGGGTGATCGAGATAGTCGTTCTCTTCGCCGAAAGCATGCGTTCGCCGTGCGTGGAGAAAACAGTCAATCAAATACTTATGACTCGGCATGCTGATGTGGTACTCTTTCCCGTCGTTGCCCACGCCCGAGTAGTCAGCTCCGTAGTAATCAGGGAAAAAGACGCAGGGGTAACCGCCGCGACGCAAGAGAATTATTGCATACCCCAAAGGTTTGAACCAAGCCTCGACGACCGATTCGAGCGACTGTAGCGGTTGTGTGTCGTGGTTGCTCACGAGGGTAACAGCCATATCGGGATGGTCCTTGACCAGGCTTCGGTCAAGAATGGTTCTAAGGTCATAGTCCTTTTCCTCGCGTCCAGCAGCCGCAAAGCTGTAGTGAAGTCCAGCGTCAAAAAGCATGAGATTGCTGTCGGTTGCCTTGAGGAAATGCTCCAGCGCCTCGTCGATCCCCGACCAATATTCTCCGACTGCAAAGAGGTTACGCCCTGTATGGTTACGCATGTGATTGAGCCATTCGACGAAAAAGTCGGCACCAACATGCTTGACGGCATCAAAGCGGAAACCGTCAACACCAGTCAGATCGGTATACCATTCACCCCAGTATAGCAGTTCCTTCCGCACATCAGGATTGGCAATATCGAGATTGCAACCCATCAGGTAGTCAAAGTTGCCCTTCTCCTTATCAACCTCATCATGAAAAGCCTTCCCCTCAAACAGATAGACAGCAGAAGCATCGCTTTCCATGGCGTTTGTGTCGGCGGCGTTGAAGTGCCACCAGTGCCACTGGAGTGATGAATACTTTGTCCCCCGCCCGGGAAAGGTGAAATGGGTCCACGCCTTGATTGGCTGCTGCTCCCCAATGGGTTCATTGCGGTTAGCTGGATTGTATGGAGTCGCTTTGAATGTTTCTTCCATGTCGCCTCCCAGCTTGTGATTGAAGACGACATCGGCATACACCTGTAATCCCGCCGCATGGGCGGCTTGGATACCATGAAGATACTCGTCCCGGGTTCCGTACTTCGTACGTGTCGCACCTTTCTGATCAAATTCACCAAGATCGAAGAGATCATAGGCTCCGTAGCCCGTATCCTCAGCCCCAGCCGCTCCCTTGTACGCTGGTGGCAGCCAGACTGATGTGATACCCGCTTCGGAAAGCGACTTCGCCTGTTCAGCAAGTTGCTTCCACAGCGAACCGTCCGCTGGGGTGCACCAATGGAAAAACTGCATCAGCGCGCCGTTGTATTCTTTCATCGCTCTCATCTCCTACTGGTTCAACCAATTTAGTTCACTGGCTTTACGGAGCGCAGTGGTGTAAAAACCCAGTGCAGTGATTTGTTAGCTCATTGTTTCTCCTGCGATAGTATGAGTGCACTATAGGGAGCAACACTGACTTCGGCCTGCGCCGATAAACCATCCTTGTCGGTTGCTCTTGCGTGTATCATGGACTTGCCGAAGTCCCCAAAAGCCCGAGTCATAGTACTTGCCATCGCTATTAAGTCTGACGATCCTCCGGACTCCCAACGATGATTTCTTTTTGGCAGCCCATGATGACGCTTTTCCGGGATCGACCTCTTCGGGTATGCGTGCTTTGCCATTAGACACTTCGTCGTGTGATTCCGTATAGATGACCCGCTCGAAGGCATTCAAGTGATAACGGTGCAGAATGGCATTGCGGACGGCATCCATGTCTCGGTGTGCGTCTTCGGCTCCTATCAACGCCTTCCGGACAGCATGCACAAAAGGCGCAGCCCATTGCGTGCTAAAACCGGCTCCTCCATCATTCTGAGCCTTGGTCATATATGGGTTGTTCTGAAGATCTTCGGCAATGGTGAAGGATCGGGGGTTGGATGGATTGTATCCCCAAGAGTATCCACCTGCACACTCAGCCACCGGCATGATTTCCACGGCATTGATTCCCAGTTCCTTAAGATAAGCAAGCCGATCGATGGCTCCTTCAAGATCACCGGGTCTAGCCCCGGGTACATCAATAGACCAGGACCCGTTTTCGTTTTTGCTCATCCGATCCGCGGTCTTATCCCAGTTATTGAAAGCACCCACGACAAACACATCGTCGGCATTGGGTGCCCACACAGCAAACCGGCACCCCTCTTCGTAGGGTGTGGAACCTTTCCAATTGGAATAGCTCATATTTCGCCACCTGAGCTAATGTTCACTTGAAATGCCTGGTGTGGTAATGGAGAGAAACACCTCATAAAGATATTATAGTCTCTCTCAGGCTGGAAGACAAACACTTTTCCACTTTCAGCGCCAAGTCTGCTACAAGTGCTTTTTATATAGCAATTTAATAGCAACTCCTTTGGTATGAAAAATATTTCATCTTTATAACAACCATCAAACTCTGAAAATTTGCATGGGTTTCTTTTACTTCATATGTTTTTTAATATCTATCTTTTAAAATTAATGAGAATGGAGGTTGCAATAATGAAAATAAATACGCAAATAATGTTTCTATAGCTTGACCGTAATTTGATTTTATTTGCAACCTCCTCGGTTTTTTACCTTTTGGCTGCGATCAATTGATGTTTACTCGAATATAGAAGTAGCTGAGGGAAATGGTAAACTGAATTGACCCGATAGTGGAGAAAAAGGGTCCAACCTGTAAAGTAAAAATAGCAAACAAATACAAGACAAGAAGATGAGGTGGACCCCTTGGTCGGAGTTGAAAATCTCCGGCGGTCCATATCATCGCAATGCCCGCTCAGAATCTTCCGGCTCCCCAGGTGATATGCTCTGTGTGCAGTTCGCTGATCCTCCGCATAAATGTCTCGTTTTCCGGCCATATCAACCGTGGGTGGTAGTTGTACAGCGTGGAGCGGTGAAGCCCCAGCAGTTCACACTGCTGGGGCACGGCCAAACGCTTGTGTTCCGGCTCGATTATTTCCCGAAGTTCGGCAATGTTCGCCGGAACTTTTTCACCCCTATCTTTCGCCGAGGATCAAATAATGTTCTCCATATAATTATACGGATACTTTCTTTAGAGTAGTTTTTCTCCACACTCCACCCAAAGTGATAACGAAAGCCGAATATGCTACGACCTCCAGGAGAGAGGGGTTGCCATTGTAGCCGAACAGACCCTTGAGAAGCCCTCCAATGGCGCTATCCTCATTGAGCGCATGGTTGATATCCCATATGTGCTCGATGAATATGGGAAATGCACCCGCTTCCTGCAGCTCGTGAATACCGTAGGCGAGCATACCTCCGGCGAAGAGCAGGAGCAGCACATTGGTAATGCGGAAAAAACTTCCGAGTGATAGACGCTTTCCACCGAAGAAGAGCAGCCAACTGAGACCGAGGGCCACAGCAAAGCCCATCAGGCTTCCTATCCACAGATTGCTCTCTCCCCGGAGCCATAGGGACTGCATGAACAGTACAACTTCGATGCCCTCTCGAAGAATGGAGACGAATACGATTGCATAGAGGGTGTAGATACGCCCAGAAGACAGTGAAGCGCTTACCTGAGCCTCCAACTTCTCCATGTGATTCTGTTCGGAGATCATCCAGATAACCATAGTTGAGACAAGAGCCGCCCCAATAATCATTATAATGCCTTCGTACACCGCCTCAGTTCTCCCCGTGAACCCTCCTGCAAGACTCACAAACAGCACGGCCCCTATTATACTGACGATAATCGCCGAGGAGGCGCTTGCCACTACTCCTCGTATGTACTGTCTGTTACCGGACCTCACGAGGTAAGTGACAATTATACCGACGATGAGTGCGGCTTCGAGGACCTCTCGTAGGATAATGATAAATGAGCCAATCATTAGCAATTCCTTATAATATTAGTATAGCTAAACTGTATAGAGCCATACATGATAAAAATTGTCAAGAATAACGTAAGCGTCCGTTGAACCCCACCCCTGAAAAGTAAAGGGGTAAGAGGTTTTTCAGTTTAGTTCGAGTTTCAGTTGATATACTGTGGAAGCAATGCCCGGTACTCTTGGGGCGTATTTGCAGTGGGCAAGCGTTCGATCACTGTCAGCAACGGTGATAAAGTTCCGGATAGGGGGTGCGGAACTTTTAAACCGCTGTTGACACCGTGCTCTTCGTCAAGTTCATCACTATCCGAAAAACACAAATGCTTTGCTACCCACAGCGCCAGGTCAACTCCAGGTGGCTGATACTCATTAAGGCCTCCTCCATGGAGGTGCGGTATAATAGCCGCAAACACAAACCACCACTTTAGGAGGAAGCCACATGAGATTCTACTCTCAACACCATCAATTCTACGCCGGAGTCGACCTACACGCAAGATCCATCTTTATCTGCATCATCGACGAGAAAGGGGAGACTCGTTTCCATCGCAACTTTCCGGCCGACACCGCTCATCTCAACAGCGCCCTCGAGCCCTTTATGCCCGATGTGCTCGTGGGCGTCGAATGCATCTTCAGTTGGTATTGGGTAGCGGACTTTTGCGAGGACCATCATCTCCCTTTCGCTCTCGGACACGCCCTCTACATGAAAGCTATCCACGGCGGAAAAACTAAGAACGACAAGATCGACTCTCACAAAATCTCCCTCATGCTCCGCTCCGGCATGTTCCCCAGCGCATACGTCTACCCCCGCCATATGCGCGCAGCCAGGGATCTTCTCAGGCGCCGCCAATACTTTGTCCATCAGCAGTCCGAACTCCTCGCTCACATCCAAATTACCAACATGCAGTACAATCTTCCCGACTTCGAGAAGAATATCTCCTACAGCGCCAACCGCACATGCCTCTCTGATCGTTTTCCCGATCCCGACGTACAAAAGAGCGTGGAGGCCGACGTGCACCTCCTCGACGCCTATCACCGCACGCTTATCGATATTGAAGCACAGATCAAACGCCGGGCTGGGCTGTCGGTCACGACCCGCTCTCTTGTCAGCTCCTGCGCTCCATCCCCGGCGTCGGTCCCATCCTCTCTCTTGTAATTCTCTATGAGATCGGCGATATATCCCGCTTCCCCTCCGTCGGCCAGTTTATCTCCTATGCACGCCTCGTCAAATGCGCTCATGAATCGGCGGGCAAGCGGGTAAAGGGCGGTGGAGCGAAGATCGGCAACTCCCATCTCAA
>JAIPGG010000120.1 GCA_021736255.1 Spirochaetales bacterium
TTGTAATCCGGTCCTGAATGGTTGAAGAGGTTTCCTGCAGAGAGGTCATGGCGGTCAGAATCTGTTTTCCTGCTCCGCTGAGTTCCTGGGTGCTTGCTTCGATTTCCGAGAAGGCATCAGCGGTCTGCCGGGTCTCATCATAGGTGCCGGCAAAGGCGTTGCCTGCCTCTGAATAGGAGGTGCGGCTGTGTTCGATATTCTTGACTACGTCCTTGATTGTCGCGGTAATATCCGAGGAGCTCTTGGAAGAGATCTCGGCAAGCTTCCGAATTTCATCTGCAACCACGGCGAATCCGTAGCCTGCTTCTCCTGCATGGGCGGCTTCGATGGCTGCATTCATAGCCAGCATATTGGTTTGGGCGGCAATCTTTTGGATTGTCCCGGCCGCTTCCTGTATCGAATCAATCTTGGATGCCACTCCCTCGTAAAAAACGGTGTTCGCTTCCTCGAGCTTTTGGGAGGCTTTTTGGGAGCTTTCGGTCAAATGAGCGGTTGCTTCTTTCCGCTGCCGGGTTATGTCGGCAACGCTGAGGAGGGAGCTGAGCATTTCATTTACAGAGGCAGTGGATTCCTCGATCATGGCGCTCTGTTCGTTGATTTGGTCTGCCACTTCCCCGATATCCGTAGTAATGTTCTGAACCGACGAGGTGTTTGACTCGATCGAATCCCGCAATTGTTCGGTTCGTTCTCTGATGGATTGGATGTTTGCGCTGATCTGGTGAATCGCCGAACCGGTTTGTTCTCCCGCTGCCGCCAGATCATTCTGTATTTCGTAACTCTCGTTTACTGAGTGCTTTATATGGTTCACTGTAGCGCGCATGTGGATAACCACCGCTTCATTGAGCTGTCTGGCGGCTTGCTCAGTTTCGAGGGACCAGGTATCGGGCGGGATTTGGGTGGTCAAGTCTCCCTCTCCGACTTTTTTTAGTCCATCGGCAATATTCCCGAGGGCCGAACCCACTCTCCTGCTCGCACTGATTGTTACCAGGACAATCACAATAAAGGAAACAGCGAGAATCCCGATTACGAGCCAGACAATTTTTCCGATGGGGGCATACATCTCGTGTTCCCATGCGGAAGAGCAAATAATCCAGTCGACATCCTCTACCCACTGGAAATAGACCTGTTTCATCTCGCCGGTTTTCGGAGAAACATATCGGACAAAGCGATCCTGCGGGGCTGCATCCTTCCTCGCGAGTATCTCGCTGATAAAATCGTGTTTTCCAAGCCAGTTTTGCCCCTCCACCTCTTCTTTGGGATGAATGAGGTAATCGCCGCTGCTGTTGAGGACGAAATAGAAGCCGGTTTCCCCGATGCTGCGCTTTCGTATAAAATTTCCGAGGGCTGCGAATTCCTCTTGTTCGAAAGAGTCCCGTCCGCTGAAGCCGGCAAATAATTCTACCGCGTCGCTGATGGTGCCGATCATGGACCTGGATTCCTTTTCAACCATATCCGTTACGGTCGTACGAACAACGAAGGCTACCGAAAGTGTTACCCCTATGAT
Organism: Spirochaetales bacterium; assembly: GCA_021736255.1. Taxonomy (GTDB): domain Bacteria; phylum Spirochaetota; class Spirochaetia; order JAIPGG01; family JAIPGG01; genus JAIPGG01. Next base: position 1,505 of record JAIPGG010000120.1, read on the forward strand.
CACAATGAGCTGAATAATCGAGAAGAGAAGAGTAACACGAGCCCAAATTCGCATAAATAACTCCTTTATGTACAATAATGGTACGGATAAAGGGTGTTTGCAAGGAATTTTGAATCACTATTTATCCATTTCGAGAAAAACTTATTTGTTTTTTCCTGAGTAAATTTCATATATTAAGGGAAAGGAGGCGCAAATGAATATGAAGAAAGGCTTTGCACTTGCACTTGTTCTTTTTATGGTGAGTTTAGCGGCTTTTGCCGGAGGGCAGGCCGAATCAGCTGTTACGGTAGAAGAGGAGGAACCCCTCCGGGTGGGAATGGAGATGGCATATCCCCCCTTTGAAATGACGGATGAACAGGGAAATCCCAGCGGAATATCCGTTGATTTTGCCAAAGCCCTCGGTGATTATCTGGGCAGAGAGGTGGAATTCGTAAACATGGCTTGGGATGGACTGATTCCTTCGCTCAGAACAGGGAAAATCGATGTGATTATCTCGTCTATGACTATTACCGAGGAACGAAAAGAATCTGTGGATTTCTCCGAGCCCTATGCAAAAGCGTATTTAGCGATGTTGATTGCTCAAGATTCTCCGGTGGAGGAGATTTCCGATTTGAACGATCCAGACCGGAACATAGCCGTAAAGAAAGGGACAACCGGTCATGTTTACGCCCAACAGAATCTGCCCGAGGCTAATCTGATGGTGTTCGACAAGGAAACCGCGTGTGTGCTCGAGGTCGCTCAGGGAAAGGCCGATGCATTCCTCTACGATCAAATGACAATCTTTAAGAACTGGCAGAAGCATCAGGATACCACCCGGGTCAATCTCAAACCCTTCCAGGAGGATCTGGAGTACTGGGGGGCGGCGCTGCGAAAGGATGATGATGAACTGAGGAAAGAGATAAATGCCTTTATCGAAGAGTTCCGCGCCGACGGGGGTTTCGACAAGCTGGGAGAAAAATACCTGGCGGAAATGAAGCAGAAATTCGACGAGATGGGCATACCCTTCTTTTTTAATCTGTAAACATTTAATCTGTAAACAGCAACGATAGATTTGAAAGCATCCGGGGAACGGCATCGAGCCGTTCTCCGGTGTTTTTCCGGGAGTTTGCATCATGGAGAATCGGGCAGGTTCGTTAGTAAAACATCTCTTCTGTGTGCCCCCGGGCAAAGACGTTCCTTCGTGGAAGTTCTGGCTGAACCTGATTATTGTTTTTGCTCTTTTGACTCTGGTTTTTACTTTTGCCTTTTTACGGCTTCAATACGACTTTAACTGGGAATCGGTATACCGGTACCGCTTAAAGTTTATCAATGGTTTTTTGATGACCCTTTTGATTTCGGCCTTCGCTCTGGTAGCGAGTTTTCTTCTCGGAGTGATTTTCGGAATCGGCCAGCGTTCTCGGTTCCTGCCTTTTCGGTTTCTCAGCAAGGTCTATATAGAAATTATCCGAGGCACTCCTCTTTTGGTGCAGATCCTGGTTTTTTTCTATATTGTGGCGGATGCCTTTGGGATCGACAGCCGTTACTTTATGGGGGTGGTTATCCTGGCCCTCTTTTCCGGGGCCTATGTGTCGGAGATAATCCGATCCGGAATCGAGAGCATCGGAAAGTCGCAGCTGGAATCAGCACGGGCAATCGGACTGACCAATGCCCAGACCTACCGCTATATCATTTTCCCGCAGGTTACCAAGCGTATTTTGCCGCCTATGGCCGGTCAGTTTGTTACCCTGATCAAGGATTCATCCCTGCTTTCGATTATATCGGTGAGTGAGTTCACCTTGAACGCTCAGGAGGTGACTTCCTTTACCTATTCAACGTTCGAAAGCTACATACCCCTGGCGGTGGGATATCTGCTGATTACCTTCCCGATATCTATGTTCACAAAACACCTGGAACGGAAGTTTGCCTATGAAACTTGATCTGCGTGATATATCAAAATCCTTTGACTCGACCCAGGTGCTGCACAATATCAGCATGAGTTTCGAGGATGCCCATGCGCTGGTGATTATCGGCCCCTCCGGCGGCGGCAAGACCACCCTGCTGCGCATTATGGCGGGACTTTTAAAGCCCGACTCCGGCAGTATGGCACTCAACGAAACGGAAGTTGTTTTCCGGGAAGAACAGCTGCGCAAGTACCGTACCCGTATTGGAATGGTTTTTCAGACCTACAACCTTTTTCCCCATATGACGGCTCTTGAAAATATTTCGCTCCCGCTCGAGCGGGTACACGGCTTTACCCATGAAGAAGCGGAGGAAACGGCGATGATGCACTTGAGGCGTTTCAAGCTGGAAGAGCATTACGAGAAAAAGCCGGCCCAGATGTCGGGAGGACAGAATCAGCGGGTTGCCATTTGCCGGGCGGTAGCGATCAATCCGGAGGTTTTGCTGCTCGATGAACCGACCTCGGCCCTGGACCCGGAGTTCACCGTCGAGGTTCTCGATGTGATCGAGGAGCTCCGGGAGGAAAAAAAGGATCTGATTCTGGTCACCCATCATATGGGATTTGCCCGGACGGTATCCGACCATTTGTTGTTTATCGCCGACGGAACTATCTCGGAAGAGGGACCTGCAGAAGAAATTTTCGATAATCCGGAAAATCCGGAGGTCAAAAGCTTTCTCCATCAGGTAACCAAGTACGAATAGAGAAGGCCGGCCTTCGGGGGCAGGCTCTGTGAGGCCGAATTCCCGGTTGCCGTTTTCCCGCCCTTGCGGCCCAAGCGCTTGCCGGGCCGGCACAGGCTTTCTATAATCAGGACATGATACCAGCCCATCAATTCTCCGAAGCTGTCGATGCTGTGGTGGTCGGCGGCGGACATGCAGCAATAGAAGCAGCTCTCGCCCTTGCCCGGCTCGGACAGGAGACGCTCATGGTTACACAGAGCCTGGACACCATAGGCCGTTTGTCTTGCAATCCCGCCATCGGCGGGCTGTCGAAGGGAAACATGGTTCGAGAAATCGACGCCCTCGGAGGGGAGATGGCCCGGCTCATCGACCGGACCATGATTCAGTTCCGGATATTGAACCGGAGCCGCGGGCCGGCCGTCCAGGCGCCCCGCGCCCAGGCGGACAAATACGAGTATTCATCCCTGGCAAAGCTCACCCTCGAAAAGCAAAAGCATTTGAGTCTCTTTCAGGATACTGTTACCGATCTCATCATCAGTGAAGACGGGCTGCGAGTCGAGGGTGTCATTACCGAGCGCGGCAGACGTATTCGGGCAGGCACTGTTGTTCTTACCACCGGCACCTTTATGGAGGGGCGCATTTTTATCGGCGCGTATTCTGCCTCTTCCGGCAGGCTCGGCGAACCGGCAGCGGTCGGATTGGGAAATTCGCTTCGCAGAATCGGGTTGAAAGCCGGCAGAATGAAAACAGGAACCCCGGCGCGGGTGGCGCGTTCCTCGCTCGATCCCGACAGGATGGAAGAACAGGCCGGCGACCGGATTATGCAGCCTTTTGCCTTTTTCAGCGATGAAGCGCTGGCCGGAAGACTGGAACGGCCGTCCGTACCCTGTTTCATAACCTACACCAATGAACACACCCACCAGATCATCAACCGGAATATGGCCCTCTCTCCCCTGTACTCGGGAACCATTGTGGGAGCGGGGCCGCGGTACTGCCCCTCCATCGAGGACAAAGTAGTCAAGTTTCCCGGCCGGGATCGTCACCAGATCTTCGTCGAGCCGGAAGGACTCGGGACCGAAGAGATGTACCTCAACGGAATCTCTTCCTCGCTGCCGGAAGAGGTTCAGGAATCGTTTCTCCGGACCGTACCGGGGCTGGAAGAGGTGCAAATACTCCGGCCCGGATATGCGGTGGAGTATGACTATATCGATCCGACCCAGCTCAAACCAAGTCTGGAAACAAAGGCCTTTGCGGGTCTCTTTCTGGCGGGCCAGACGAACGGCACCTCCGGCTATGAAGAGGCGGCCGGACAGGGGCTGATTGCCGGTATCAACGCATCCCGCTTTCTGCGGGGGGAAGAGCCGCTCATTCTCGACCGCTCCGAGGCATACATTGGGGTACTGATCGATGATCTGGTGACTGTCGGGACTGAAGAACCCTACCGGATGTTCACCTCCCGGGCCGAGTACCGCCTTTCCCTCAGGCATGATTCGGCCGATACCCGCCTCTTTCCGAAAACCCGCGACACAGGTCTGCATTCTCCGGAATACCGCAGCCGCTTCGAAAACAAGCATCAGGGCATCGAAGAAATCAAGGAGCTGCTCGAGAAACGCCGCGTGTCCGCCGAAGAGGCGGCAAAGCTGCCCGAATTGGAAAGCCACAAGGGTCAGCGGTTCTCCGAAGCCCTGCGCGACCCGAAGGTGAGAATCGAACAGCTGGTCGAGACAGGAGGCGGGGGTTCCCGCGGCTCAACCGGCGGCAGCTGGAAGGCGGCCGGCGGGAAACGAAGCGGCGGTACGGCCGGCGGCAGTGGCTGCCGGGAAGCCGCC
>JAIPGG010000029.1 GCA_021736255.1 Spirochaetales bacterium
CGCATGCTCACCGAGGCCTCAGAACGCTTTCAGCAGATCGGGGAGTTCCGGGGGTTGTTTCAGATCGTTATCTTTTTGCTCTACAGCTTTTTTGCTCTGCCGATTCTTCTGATCGCCGTCTTGTCGAGTTTCCTTTTAAGCAACGAAATCATGCGCCCCATCGTGAATCTCGAGCTTGCCACCAGAAAGGTGGCCGAGGGAGACTACACCTACCGCCTGCTCACCCGGCGGGGAGACGAACTCTCCCAGCTGGTTTCCTCCTTCAACCGGATGCTCTCCGAGCTCGAACACACCCGGATGCAGGTCAAACAGACCGAGAAAGTCGCCGCCTGGCAGGAAATTGCCCAGCGCCTGGCCCACGAGATCCGCAACCCCCTCACCCCGATCAAGCTCTCTGCAGAACGCATCCTCAGAAAATTCCACAACGGCACCCAGCCGGTTTCGGAATTTCTCGAACCAGGGCTCTCGGCTATCATCCGCGAGGTGGAGGGGCTCAACCGTATGCTCCTCGAATTCCGGGATTTTGCCAAACTCCCCGAACCCCAGCGGGAGGATATCAATCTCTTCGAGATGATTCGCGAAGCAGCAGCCGTCTACCATGCCTCCACAACCCACCACCGTATAGAGATAACCGGCCCGGAACAGGAAATCCGGCTGTATGCAGACCCGAAACAGCTCAAACAGGTCTTTACCAACCTGATCAAGAATGCCATGGAAGCCATGCCCTCCGGTGGAACGATCACCATCACAGCCGATCTTGTCATGAAGGGAGATTCCCATTATGCTCGAATACAGGTGCGGGATACCGGATCCGGAATAAGCGAGGAGGATCAAGAATCGGTGTTTCACCCCTATTTCACCTCCAAGGAACACGGAACCGGCCTCGGACTGGCAATAGTAGAACGGATAATCTTCGATCACCGGGGAACCATCTGGTTCGAATCCGAACCGGGCGTCGGAACGACCTTTTTTATTGATTTACCGGTTGAACAAACATGAGCAGAGTACTAGTTATCGACGATGAAGCGGGTATCCGCCAAATCCTCAGCGAAATCATTACCGATGAAGGCCATACTGCGTTCACCGCCGCAGACGGGATAGAGGGCCTCTCTCTGCTGAACCAGGAACCCATCGATGTTGTTCTTCTGGATGTATGGCTCCCCAACATGGGAGGAATCGATGTCCTGAAGAAAATCAAGGAAGACTACCCCCGGATCGAAGTGATTATCATTTCGGGCCATGCCAACATTGACATGGCCGTCTCCGCCGTAAAACTCGGGGCTTTCGATTTCCTCGAAAAGCCCCTCTCCCTCGAGCGGGTGGTTACCCTCATTCGCAATGCCCAGGAATTTATCGATCTCAAGAAGGGAAATACCCAGCTCCGCCTCACTCTCGACGGCAGAGACGAGATGATCGGAGAGAGCGAGCCGATGCAGCAGGTCCGGGAACTCATCGAGCAGAGCGCATCCTCGGATACGCGGATCCTCATCCAGGGGGAAAACGGAACCGGCAAGGAACTGGTAGCCCGCCAAATCCACAACCGCAGCTCCCGGCGGGAGGGCCCCTTCGTCGAGGTAAACTGTGCCGCTATTCCGGACACCCTTCTCGAGAGCGAGCTCTTTGGGCACGAAAAGGGCGCCTTTACCAGCGCCGTATCCCGGCGCAAAGGAAAATTCGAGCTTGCCGACGAAGGCACCCTCTTTCTCGACGAGATCGCCGACATGTCCCCCGACGCTCAGGCAAAGGTCCTCAGAGCCATCCAGGAACTCCGTTTCGAACGGATCGGTGGAGAGGAATCGATCCACGTGGATGTGAGAATAATTGCCGCTACCAACCGGGACCTGCAGCAGTCGGTGCGGGACGGGGCCTTCCGTGAGGATCTCTACTTCCGTCTCAACGTGATTCCCATATTCGTCCCTCCCCTCCGGGATCGCCTCGAGGATCTTTCCCCGCTTTTAGACTACTTTTTCGAACTCTACGCCGACAGCAACAACACCGAAATCCGCCGGCTCTCCGAGGAAGCCATGGAATACCTCAAATCCTACAGCTGGCCCGGTAACATTCGGGAACTGAAGAATTTCTGTGAGCGATTGACGGTAATGACCGACGAAACCGAGATCTCCAGGGAAACCGTTTCTTTTTATCTGGGCCAGTCGGGAATGATCCCGGAAAACGACCCACTGGAGGATTTCTCCGATATGAGCCTCAATCAGGCGAAAGAGGCCTTCGAACGAAAAATTCTGGTTCAAAAACTCAAGGAAAACGGTTATAATATTTCCAAGACGGCGCAGCATCTCGGGATCTACCCCAGCAATTTACACGGAAAAATAAAGAAATACGGAATCGAGATCGAACGATGAAACAACTGACCAAGCGTCAGAAAGAAGTATTGGCTTACATAAAAAACTACATCACCGTCCACAAGTTTCCTCCCACAATACGCGAGATATCCGGGAACTTCCAGATATCCGTAAAGGGCGCCTACGATCATGTCAAAGCCCTCGAACGGAAGGAGACAATCCGCTGCAACATGAACCGTTCCCGGGCGATCGAAGTGCTCGAGGCAGCGGAGGAAGAGGACACCGAAGAGAGCCAGAAGGTCCCCGTCCTCGGAAATGTTGCCGCCGGCAAGCCCCTGTTCGCCGAGGAAAATTTCGACCGGGAGATAACCCTCCCCAAGAGCTGTGTAAAAACCGGCCGGCACTTTGCCCTGCAGGTCCAGGGCGAAAGCATGATCAATGCCGGCATCATGGACGGTGATCTTGCGGTGTTTCTCCATCAGAATACGGCCGAAAACGGAGACATCGTTGTGGCAATGGTAGACGAGGCGGTTACCCTCAAGCGCTTTTACAAGGAACCCCAGCGGGTGAGACTCCAAGCGGAAAACCCCCTCTATCCCTCCATATTTACCCAGAACATCCGTATCCTGGGGAAACTGGCCTGCATCGTCAGGACCTACGATTAAACCATGGCAAAGCTATTGCCGGCCTACCTCCTTTTAGGCCCGGAAACAGGGAAAAAAGAGGCCTTTGTCAGCGACCTCCTCTCCTCCTTCAGCGGGGAACCCGAAATCAGCCGTTACTACGCCTTCGAAACGCCCCCCGAAGAGGTGGTTTCCCAGCTTCAGAACGGATCGCTCTTTGCCTCCGAACGCCTTGTCCGCTACCGGGCCGTCGACACCCTCTCCGGTTCACAAGAGGTTCTGAAAAACTACCTGACCTCCCCGGCCGAGGGAGCGGTCCTGATCATGGAATCCGACCAGACCTCGGTCAAATCCTCGATCTCCTCTCTGATACCCAAGGCCGGCACAAAAATCTTCTGGGAGCTGTTCGACAACCAGAAGAGTGATGTGGTGATCGGCTTTTTCCGCCGGCACGATTACCGGATCGATTCGGAGGCCGTCCGCTTTCTCCTCGAGATGGTACCCGGCGACACAAACGCCCTCGAAGAGGCCTGCGCACGGCTGACCGACCTCTTTCCCCCCGACAAACCCATAGAACGGGAAGACCTCGAACCCTATCTCTATCACAACCGGGAGGAAAATCCCTTCACCCTCACCAACCGGGTGCTGGAAAAGGACCTCGGCCGGTCGCTGGAGGTAATGCACGTGGTACTCGAACGGGGCGACCAGAACCCGATCGCCCTGCTGGGCATCCTGAGCCGGCAGCTCAGGCGCCATCTGCAGTACCTCCGTCTCCGAAAAGAGGAACACCTGTCCGCCGAAGAGGCGGCAGGCCGGCTCAAACTGCGGGGAAAACTTGCACGAAAACAATTCGAAGCGACAACACGCAGGTGGTCCGTTGTGGAACTCGAACAGGCGCTCGTTCTGGCCTCGGAATTCGATGCCCGGATGAAGGAAAGCGGAAGCGGCCTCCAGCCCCTCCTTGCCGAACTCTACCTCTACTATCTGATCGAGCGGGGCGGACGCCTTCCAGAAGCCTACCGCACCATGCCGCAGCACGTACTGAACCACTGATTCCAGCAGGTCGTTTATGCATCGCCGTATGAATCGCCGCCGATAAAGCTCTCCAGAGCCCGCTTGAGGTCCGCCGCAACCGCGTCGGTGAGACCGGCCGACTCCTGCAAAGCCTGTTCTCCGGCCTCGGCCATAGCCTTGAGTGAACCGAAGTGCTGCAGGAGCCTCCTGCTTCTCGCCGGCCCGATTCCCTCGACCCCCTCCAGCAGCGCCGATCCAACATCCTTCTGCCTCAGACGCTTGTTGAAACCGGTGGCAAAGCGGTGGGCCTCGTCTCGAACCCGCTGCAGTACCTGCAAAGCGGGCGACCCCTCCGGAATGATCACCGGATCCTTTCGGTCGGGAAGAAAAACCTCTTCGTTTTTTTTGGCTAATCCGGCTACACGGGTCTTCTCTAGTCCGAGGGCCCGCAGGACCCCCACGGCGGCGCTCACCTGCCCGCGCCCGCCGTCGATCAACACCAGCTCCGGCAGGGGACGCTCCTCGTTCAGCAGCCTGCCGTAGCGCCGGGCAACCACCTCGCGGATCGCCTCGTAGTCGTCGACGGCCCCCTCGAGGGTCTTAACGTGGAACAGCCGGTAGGATCCCTTGTCCGGCCTCCCGTTCAGAAACGAGACCATGGAGGCCACCGGGTGGGTACCCGAGAGGTGGGCAATATCGAAGCCCTCGATCCGCTCGGGCAGCGTGTCCAGCGAGAGGGCTGTCTGCAGTTCCTTCAGCGGCAGGACAGCGTCGGCCCGGCGGAGCTGGTCCTCCAGGTCTAAACGGGCGTTCCCGGCAGCAAGGCGCATGAGGGCGCTGTCCCGCTCTGTCTGCGGCAGCCCGATCGAGACCTTCCGGTCCAGCTCCCGGTCGAAGAATTCGTTTACCAGTTCGGTCTCGATCGGGTGGGACACCAGGACTTGTCCGGGCATCTCGGGAAAACTCGAGTAGTACTGAATCAGAAAATCCTGGAGCGCCTCCCCCTCGCCGGAGACCTGTTCGCTTCGGAAGGACTCTTTGCCCAACAGTTTCCCCTCCCGGATCCGGAAGAGGGTAATGCTGCTCACCGTCTGCTCGCTCTCGATGGCAATGATGTCCCGGGCCTCCGGAGAGAAATCCATCACCTGCTGGCCGCTCTCGAGCTCTTCGAGGCCGGCCAGGGCATCCCGCAGCACGGCCGCCCGCTCATAGCGACGGGCCTGGGCTTCTCGATGCATTTCCGTCGTCAGCTCCAGCTTGAGCCGCTCCACATCTCCGGAAAGCAGCCGCCGGACAGCCTCAACCCGTTTTTTGTAGTCATTGTGATCGATTCTTCCTGCACAGGGTGCCCCGCATCTGCCGATATGGTAGTATAGGCAGGGATGTTCCCGTTTTTTGAGCGGGCCTCTGCATTTTCTGAGGGGATAGAGACGCTCGATTATTTCGAGGTAGGTATCCAGCACATGGACCTGGGTATAGGGCCCATAGTAATCAGAGCCGTCCTCGATTACCCGGCGGGTCCGGAAGACCCGGGGCCACCGTTCGGCGGTAATCCGTATGACGGGGTACGATTTCCCGTCTTTCAGATTGATATTGTAGCGGGGGAGGAAACGCTTGATCAGATTATTCTCGAGCAGCAGGGCCTCGTACTCGGTATCGGTGACGATATGATCGATATCCTGGGCCCGTTCAACCAGCATTCTGGTTTTAATATTCACATCCTTGGCAAAATACGACCGGAGTCTGGTGCGGAGCTTTTTGGCCTTGCCCACATAAATCACCGTTCCGGATCTGCTTTTAAAGAGGTAAACCCCCGGCCTGTCCGGAATATCAGAGAGAATTTTCTTGAGTTCTTCGATACGGGCGGAAACGCCCCCTTGTTTCGTATTCATGAGATGCCGATATTAATGTAAGCACGAGCTATGAAAAAAGAAAACGTGCTTGTAATCAGTTTGCTTTTCCTCGTTTCCACACTGCTTCCGGCCGAACGGCAGCTCACCCTCGGTGAATCCACCGGGCGCTGGTCTCATATCAGCAGGGCGGAAAACATTGATTTCGTCTCCGGCAGACGAGGAACCTCCGATGCCAGGCTGAGAGAAAATGAGTTCTTCTTTACCGGCCGATCCGAACTGCTTCTCCATTTTAATACAACCCCTCCCGGCAGTGCAGCAGCAGGCAGTGCAGCAGAACAAATCGGTCCATATACGGTGAGCGCAGCAGCGGATGCCGAACTGAGCCGGAACTCCTTCGTGTTCGGCCGGGCCGCCGGCGCCTTCTTTCAAGAACGGGAGGGCATACATCTCCAGCCGCAGGCGGGGGCCCTCTTCGCACCGGGAAGCCGATGGGAAGACTTTACCCTCCAGTTCTGGATGAATCCGCTCCTTCTCGAAGACGGCGAGGTACTGTTCCACTGGTACGCACCAGGAACCGCAGAGCAGTCCGCCCAGGAATTCAGAATATCCATATATCAGCGCAGCATCCGGGTGTTGATTCGCGGGATTTTTCAGGACACCGAGGGGAATCCGGTTTCGATAGAAATGGACAGCCGCATGCCGATGGTCCCGGAAACCTGGTACCACCACACCCTGCGGTTCGACAGCACAACCGGCCTTATCGAACTCATGCAGAACGGGGATACGGCAGCCATCAGCTATGCCAACCCCACAGCCGAAACCCGTTACCCCCGGGAAACCGGACGGGTCTACCTCCCTCACGTAGAAGAACGGGAAGAGGCTTCCCTCCGTATCGGAAGCAGCTACACCGGTCTTATCGACGAACTGCACATGAGCCGCGATTTCCAAAAGCCCTCGCTCCTCTCCTATGCCGGAGAGGGAATCATGGAAAGTTCGATCATCGATTTCGGCTATACCGGTTCCGAACTCCTGGGCATCGAGGCGGAATACTCCACTCCCGGCGCCACGGGAATCCAGTTCTTTTATCGAATATCCGATCGGCGGGAAGATCTGACTTCATACCGAACCGATTTTGAATCCCAGGAGAACTGGAAGGCCTTCGAACCCGGGGGCTTCAACGATTCCCCCGCTTCCCTCGAACCGGCTGCCGGCAGGCAGGGCAGGTTCCTTCAATTCCGGGTCGCCCTGCTCCCGGATGGCGAGGGGCTGGTAAGCCCGAGTCTCCACTCGATGAAGATTTTGTATGAACCGGATCTTCCTCCCTCTCCGCCGCTCAGAGTAAACGGAGAGGCTATGAACGCTGCTGTCCGGATCAGCTGGAGCCGTGTGCTCACCCCCGACGTGGCCGGTTACCGGATCTATTATGGCACCGAACCCGGCCGCTACCGGTGGAGCATCGAGGTCCCCGCCGAGGGAGGAGACGCCCCGATGCAGAGCTATATCGTGGGGAGCGGATCCGACCGGAGACTCGAGAACGGAAGGCTCTACTACTTCTCCGTTACTACCTACGATGATGCCGAACCTGCCCACGAGGGGGATTTTTCCCGGGAAATCGCAGTCAGACCCTCTTCCGTACTGGAGAGACCATGAACAAGCAGGAAACCCTCGTTCAAGCACGAAACGCCCTCATAACCGGTGATCTCGAAACGGCCGAACAGCTTGCCGGAGAACTCGTAAAACAGGACCCGGAAGATGCGAACCTCCGCATTCTCGAGGGCACTGTTTTTATGCAGCAGCGCAACTACGAGGCTGCAGACAGGGCCCTGCAGAAAAGTATCGAGCTCAACCCGGAAAACCCGGAGGCATACAACAACCTCGGGATTCTCGAGCGACACCGGGGAAACAGAGAGGAAGCCCTGGTCAGGCTCGAAAAGGCCCGGGAACTCGCTCCAAAGCGGTCCGATATCTACTACAACCTCGGGAACACCCATAAGGAACTGGGAAACACCGCCGAGGCCATCGAGGCTTACCAAAAAGCGATCGAAGCCGAGCCCTCCACAGCCCGGGTATACAACAACCTGGGAACCCTTTTCGAACAGGAACAACAGTACGAAAATGCCATTACCCAGTACCAGGAGGGACTCAAATACGATCCCAACAATCCCAACCTGCACTACAACCTCGGACGGGCTCTCGACGCCCTCGGGCGCCTGGACGAGGCGGAATCAGAGTTCCGGGGCGCCCTCAAAAGCCGCCCCGGCTGGGTGGAGGGGCTAAACAACCTCGGCATCGTGCAGCAGAAACAGAACCGGGACAACGAGGCCATAAACACCTTCCGCTCGATTTTGGAAATCAACCCCGGCTCGAGCGAGGCCCACAACAACATTGCCGTTACCCTCATGAACCGGGGTTCGGTAGAAGAGGCCGAATGGTATTTTCGCAAAGCCCTGAAGAACAAGCCGGAATATTCCCGCGCCGCGTCGAACCTGGGGAACCTCTACGAACAATCCGGTTCCTACACCCGTGCCGCCGCCGAACTGGAAAACGCCCTCGACCGGGATCCGTACAACAGTGAGATACGAAAGCGTCTTGCGGAGGTTTACGGAAAACTCGAGCGATACGAAGATGCCGAGAAAATGCTCCTCACTATCGCTCAGCGGGAACCCGATGAACCGGGAACTCTCAGGAGCCTGGCGGAAGTCTACCGGCACCAGGGCAGATCCGAAGATGCGGCGGAGGTTCTGAGTCGATTAGCGGCTATTACGCAAACCCCCGGAGACCGGCTCGAATATGCCCGCATGCTCCGGGAAACAGGAAACCTGAAAGATGCAGCACAGATCGTACTGGAACTCTTCCGGGAAAACCCCGAGGATGCCAACCTCGGACACCTGCTCGCCGGCCTCTACCAGGAACAGGGAAACTACAAGGCCGCAATGGATCTGCTCGAGGATTTACTGAAAAAGGATCCGGACGACCGGGAAAGCCAGGCACTCCTTTCCGACATCCTGCACAAGTCCGGGGATGCAGACCGGGCTCGGGAAATCGCCGAAGAATTGGTGGGCCGGGGAGAAGACGCAACGGAAGACCTCGACCAGCTGCAGCGGGGGCTCGAACTCTACGAACAGGCTGCAGAGAGCTTCGTACCGGTACAGAGCGAACAGTGGAAAGAGCACATCGAACGACTGAACCAGATCGACCTGGGTCCGGATTTTAGCCGGGGAGCAGGCCAGGAAGAACAGAACATCCTGATGATGGATATTCCCGAGACCTCCGAAGATGATATTCCCATCATTGATATCGGAGATGAAGAGCCGGTTTTCGATCTGATGGAACAGCAAGCGAGCCTGGTGCTTGAAGATATCGATGAAGAAGCTGATTCCGGAGAAGAGGAAGACGAACTCGATATGCCCAAAAGCGAGTTCGAGGACCTGGTGGAAAACGAGCGGAGCATGATGGATGATGCCCTCCAGGAGGCAGCCGGAAAACCCGAACCGCCGCCGCAACAAGCCCAGCAGCCCCAACAGTCTCCACAGCCCCAGCAACAACCCCAGCAGCAGCCGGTTACGATCAACACCCCTCCGCCTCAGGTCACCGTTCAGCCGGTGCAGATGCCTCAACAGCCGATAAGGATCGAAGCCCGGATAACCACCCCGGAACAAAAAGCCCCTCCGGAAACACCGCCCCCCGAAAAATCCGAAGAAGAACCGGCCAAAGAACCGGAAGGGCAGGAAAACCCGGAAAAGGAATCTACAAACGTTGCAGGCCTCTTCTTCTATCTGGAAGACCTGACCAATTATCTTCCCGACGAGGAAAAGGAAAACTTCCAGAACAGCGAGTACAAAGAAAAGCTCGACCGAATCCAGTCGAAACTCGACCGGCGGCAAAATGCGCAGAAAGACATCGAGGCAGTGCATCAAGCGCTCGGCTTTACCGACAGTTTTGTACCGGCGGGGGAATCGAGCAGCCGGCAATCCGGGTCACAAAAATCCGCCGCCGTCCAACCGCCGAACAATCACAGCAGCAAAAACCACGACCCCGGAAGAACATTGAACCTGCTTCAGTCGGCATCGCCCCAGCAGCTCAAAGAGAGCCTCGACGACGAGCTGAAAGAACGCGCCAGGGATATTATCAAGAGGATTCAGGGGAGGATCTCTTCATGAATGATCAGATGGAAGACTTAAAGAAATACATACAGAAGATGCCGAATCTGCCGGTAACCGTAACCAAGGTAATCGATATATGCAACGATCCGAAAGCCTCTCCCAACGACCTCAACAAGGTTATAAGTATCGATCCGGTCCTGATGGGGCGTGTAATGAAACTGATCAACTCCGCCTACTACGGACTGAACGACAAGATCACCTCCCTCGTGCGGGCAATCATTATGCTGGGGCTGAACACGGTAAAGAACCTTGCCCTCAGCACAGCAGTCCTGGGCAACCTCAACACCTCCGAACGCTTTCAGACGATCAACATGGAGGGATTCTGGAGACATTCCCTCTGCGTTGGGGTAACGGCCAGAATGATTGCCGTTCACCGCGGTGTGGATTCCAAGCTGGTCGAGGGATATTTTGTAGCCGGTCTGCTTCATGATGTGGGGAAAATCCCGCTGAACAATGTGCGTGCCGATGATTACATAGTTACCATGGCCGAGGCCGATCGGCAGCATCTCCCGCTCTATCGCGCGGAAGAAGAGATTTTCGACTTCACCCATTCAGCCGTAGGGGGGCTTATCGCCGAGTATTGGAACCTTGGTCAGGAGATCCGTGACATTATCGTCTATCACCACGATCCGGATTCGTACGAAGGAAACAAAACGGATATGCTCAAAACCATCGCCGCAGCCAATTATTTTGCCAATGCCTATGAGATCGGATTTTCCGGGGACCGTTATCCCGAGATCCTGGACGCGGCCATCCTCGATGACTTGGGTATCGACTGGGATTTTCTCGACGATCTCGAGGAAAATGTAAACGGGGAGATCGAAAAGGCCAAGGTCTTTCTCGAAACCTGAACTGAGCAGACCGGAGGATTTCATGCAGGTGCGATTATGGGGAGTACGGGGCTCGATCCCCGTGCCTGGTCCCGAAACGGTAACATACGGGGGAAACACCTCGTGTATCGAGGTCCGCTTTCCCGAGGTAAACCGATTCATCATCATCGACAGCGGAACCGGGATACGGCCCCTGGGAGGGTATCTTCTTCAGAACGACCTCCCGCTCCGGCCGATCCACACCCAGCTGTTTCTCACGCATACCCACTGGGACCACATCATGGGCTACCCCTTTTTCGTTCCGATCTACATCCGGGGAACAAAATTGGATGTCTACGGACCGGTTACCTACGAAGACGACACTCTCGACGAGATCGTGGGCGGACAGCTTCGCTACCGGTACTTTCCCGTCCTCCAGAGCGAGCTGGCGGCGGAGATCAATTACTACCCCCTGCAGGAAACCGTCCTGGATCTGGGAGACGGGATCACGGTAACTACGAAGTATCTCAATCACCCCATTCTCTGCCTCGGATACCGGATCGAATTCGACGGAAAGGTGTTCTGCACCGCCTACGACACCGAACCCTTCCGCAATGTTTTCCAGACCAATCCGGAAGCCTCCGACTATGACCTTGCAGCAGCCGAAGAGGGGGAAGCCGCAGCAGAGGAGGAAAACCGGAAGGTGAGGGAGTTCTTTTCAAATGCCGACCTGTTGATTCACGACACTCAGTACACACAAAAGGAATACCTGGGTGCAAAAATCGGCTGGGGCCACACCTCCTATGAGCATGCAATCAACGCCGCCCACCGGGCACAGGTCAAACACCTCCTCCTCTTTCACCACGATCCGCTCAGATCCGACGGACAGCTCGAACAGATCCTCGATTTCTACATGAACCGGATCAGCGGCCGCAGCAATATGAAAGTAGAGATTGCCCGGGAAGGCTCGCTCCTGGAGATTTAAATCTCCCGACAAACTTCCCGATGAAATACATTTACTTCGGCCCTCTTTCCTGATAACATAGTAGTTTGAGAGAATCTGCGTAGATGGGGAAAAACCGTTCGAATAAAATCTATGACCCCGGCGAACTCGAACGGGTCAGAAAGAACCTCGGGAACGTAAGCAGGGAAGAAGCAAAAAGACTTGCCGATATGTTCGGAGGAGAGGTCGGCCTCGAACGGGACCCCGAAGAGCTGAGCCAACGCTACAAAAGCCTCCGAGTGGAACGGAAAAAAACGGCCGGAGAAAGGGCCCCTGCCGGGGGAAAAACAAAGTCCCCTCCAGGCAGGTCCGGCAGCGCCGGCAGCCGCGCCCCATCCGGCAGTTCCTCCCCCGCCGGCAGCAGCACTCCCGCCGGCAGCAGCCGGACAGCAGGGTCCCTCCTCGGCGCGCAGCACACCCGTTCACAAAAATCAGCCGCTGCCCTCCGGCCGCGGCACGGCTATCTTTTCCGGCTGCGTTTTGCCGTCCTTGCCTCAGCATCGGAATACCGGATCAAAACCTCTCTCTCCAGACTCCGGGCCTTTTTTTCCTTCTTCCTTCCCTACAAAGACTATATAAACCCCTGGTTTCTCTTTCACGCCGATGAACAATTCTATACCGCCCTGGAAGGGCTGGTAATCGGTGTGCGCGGCCTGGTTACCAAACAGAACAAATCCGCCCTCCACGCTATTCGGAGAAACCGTGATGCCTATGCGATTCTAAAAACAATTCGCGACTGGGATATCAACACCATTCACCGGGAGCTCTCCGAACTCCAGAAACACCCGCGAAAACAGGATATGGCCTCTCTTAGGACCATCTGCATCGAACTCTACCGGCCAATCGTGCGGCTTTCGGCCCTGGACAGAAAAAACCACATCGAAGAGGCCTTCCGTTTCGCCTTCGACAAGAACATTCTGGAATTCGAGGAGGAAGGAAAATCCTTCCAGCGAATGAAACAGTACTATTTCCAGGCGGTAACTGAACTGGAAGAAGTCCTGCTTCGGGTCTCTCAACGCTGCCTTCCCCTATTGATCTGGTTTACCGGAGACCCGGGTGATACCTACCGGACCCTCGTCAATACAAAAAGGGAGACGCTTCTGGCCTTTCTCGGTTTGACCGAAGAACAGATACTCACTCCCCCGCCGGCAGGAAAAAGTGTTTATGGAACAAGCACCCCTGTTGTTCCCGGAAAAAGCGGGAAAGAAAAGGAAGGAGAAACAGAGGAAAAAGAGACCGAAGGGGAAATCTCCGGGGACTCCGAGGAAACCACTCGTTCTGCCGGTCCACCACCCGGCGTTGTGAAGGGACTTCGAATTCTGAACGAACTCTTTCCCCGGGCAGGATGGAACCGGTTGGAAGAGCATCCCGATCTCTACGCCTATTATCACCCGCTTTTTTCCTATCCCCGGGGTTTCGAACTCATAGCACCGGACGATCCCTTGCAGCCAGCCGTTGTTCTCCTCTCTATTCTCCAGGAACTCTTCTACGGCTTCCGCTCGATCAGCTTCGGGTTTTTAAGAGACGAGCGGGGATCTCCCGAAAACATCGAAGAGCCGATTGGCGACGTTCTGGATTCTTGGCACCTTTTCAGAGACGAGATCATCAACAAGCTCTATGTTCAGCGCCTGGCGGATTATTGCCGGCAGGCAGAACGCTCCCCGCAGTTCGTCGAGAGCAAGTACGGGAAAAAAACCGAAGCTGAGCTCTTGTGGATCAAGCGGATGTACCTTTTCCCCAACTACAAGGTAACGACCACAGCTGCGGCCAAACCCGCCCGGCAGCACAGCCTTCCCATACTCACCGAAGAGAGCGGGGTACTCAAGGATTACCTCGTCCGCATCGCCCTCGACATCGAGAAACAGGTAAAGACGGATCAACGGGGAGATGACGGGCACATCCTCTGCGACAGCGTAAAAAACCCCTGGGACCGCTGGGCCTTCGAAATCGAAAACCCGGTATCCCGCAGGCTTGCCGTACTCGTACGGGACGGCAGGGCCGAACGCAGAACAAACGCCAATCTTTTGTTTTACAGTCTCTCGATTCTGCTTGTCCTGGATTATCTGATCAACCAGCCGGAGGGCTTGTCCTATAAACAGAACGAAGAAACACCCCTCTTTCGAAGTGAACGAAACGAGGGGAAAACCCCTCAGTATACCGTTAAACTCGCCCCGACCATCAGAATCCTGCAGGAAGCCGAAAGGAC
This sequence comes from Spirochaetales bacterium, assembly GCA_021736255.1. Lineage (GTDB taxonomy): Bacteria > Spirochaetota > Spirochaetia > JAIPGG01 > JAIPGG01 > JAIPGG01. The sequence goes on from JAIPGG010000029.1 coordinate 13,972, forward strand.
TCAGAAGTCTTCCCCTCAAGAGGCCGCTTCCATTCAGAGCGAGGCCGCCCGCGATGAGACCACCGGCTTTTTCAACGACCTTACCCTGAAAGAACAACTGCGCAAACTCATCCGCGACTACCACCGGCAAAACCATAAAGAGTTCTCCGTCCTGGCCGTTGAATCTCTTCCGGACTCCGCTTCTTCTTCGGATACGGACGAGATGGACATCTCTTTTCTGGCTGCTGCGTTAAAAGAGGCGGCCCATCTACCCGAGGATTTTCAGGGAAACGAAGAAATCGTTCCATTCCGTACCGGTCCCCGGCGGCTCATCATTCTCTTTTCAGGAAGAAACACAGACGAGGTCCGCCTGCCGGCCGAACGAATTTTGCAAATCTTCGAACACCGGGCCCAAAGACCTGCTTTCCTTGCACTCGTACCCTTTCACCGGACCTGGGGACCGGAAAAGATTCTCAGAACCGCCGACCTTTCTCTCAACGAGGCCCGCAAATACCAGCCGCCCGCGGGAGTCCTCTTTCATCCACAGGAAAACACCTGCGAGCTCATCGAAGTCGAACAGGAAAACGATGATATCGAGGTTGGGCATGCAGCCGCCGAAAAACAGCAGAAAGGGGATCAATCCCCGGAACAGTCCTCTTCGTAGAGTTTTTCCAGAAACCGTTCCTGCTTCTTTCCCTCCAAACCGCTCGGCTCACCACGCACCAGCCGCCTGACGGCTTCCATCTCTTCGGAAGAGAAACGAATCCCGTTCAGATGATGATTCTGAAAAGATTCACAGCAGAAGGGGGCTACCTTCCTGGTAATTTCAAAAATGGTTTCCGCATATTTTCTGATTTCGAGCTGGGCATGCCGGTCCATGCGCAGCCGGAGAAAATGAAAGAGGTTGTGAAGGTCTATCTGCCAGTACCACTCGGTATACAAACTAAGAGGGAGGTTGATTCGAGAAAGCTCGCGGGCAAGACCCTTATCCAATAGTCGCCGGTAGTGTTGATACAGAAGACGCTGGTCATCCTCGAACAGAGAGAGCACATCGCGCCGGAGCTGAGGCCCCACCGCCTCGACGGAACGACCCTGTTTGTTATCCGTGCTCTGAAGAGAAACAACCTCCCCGTCGGGGAGATAAAACTCAGCAGACAGTACACTGTAGCGGCCGGAAATCTCGTTCAGCCGGGCGGTTCGGTGACGGACCCACTGCCTGGCAACAAAGATGGGCATCTTGGCATGAAAGGTAAGGATCACCTGCTCGAAAGGGGAGGTGTGATCATTCCGCAAAAGATAATCGATCAACCCCTTGTCCTGACGAACCGACTTGGTACCCTCGCCATAAGAAACCCGTGCAGACTGAACAACCCGTTGGTCACCGCCGAGATAATCAACAAGACGGACAAATCCATGATCGAGAACAGGATATTCCTTATCTAGAATCTGTTCCGCCTCCGGTACTATGCAATGTGCCATTCAGTCCTCCTGTGATTCAGCGGTATTCGCGTACCACCGGGACATCAGGTATCCCGGCCGCACGGTAGAGTGTAACCAATTCCTCCGTTTCATGCATCACCTGCCGGCTTCCTACAGCCCGAGCTCGACATCGATCACGGCCCTGCTTTCCGAAAGAACCTCTCCGGTTGCCGCCCGCCAGAGCCGGATAAAGATCTCGTAGCCTTCCTCCCTCGAGTAGAGGGTTCCCTGCAACAAAAGATCAGCGCCCAGCATATCTCCGATACCCGCCACCCGTGTGGAGAATTGATCCAGCCGCAGCTGGTTCTCGATCTCTTCGAACAGGGACTGGAGATCCTGCCGTTCGGCCGGCTGCAGTCTTTCGTGCCGGGAAACTGCAAAAAGCAGCCGCTCGGTGAAGTATTCAGCATTCAGAGCGGCGGCCGTACCGGAGCTGCCTGTATTAGAAGCGCCGCCTGCAGGGCGAACCGGAAGAACGGCGACGGGCATATCGGGGCCGATATTCAGCGATGAAGAGTCAACCACCTGATCCAGAAGTTCCCCGAAGAGCTCCGAAAGGGTTTCTTCCCGGCTTTCAGAATCCACCTTCTCCGCAGTAAAGAAATCCTCTCCCTCGTTCAGGGGACGGTCGCTCTGGTAGGAAATCTCCTTCCTGGAAAAGCGAATGATAATCGCCTCGAGCCTGTCGGTCTGATAATTTGTCCCCGTGTGATGGCTTACACTCCCCACCTTTCCGCCTTCGCTTTCCCCCTGTTCCCCATAGGCAAGAAAGATATAGGCGCCGCCGGTGTACTGGGCTATCTGCCGCAGGGCATACTCACCGGCCGCATTCAACCCCCCGGTCCCCACACCATAGAGCTTGATTCCCCGACCGGCAGCCTCGGCGGCTGTCCGGGTGTAGGGCACGGTGTCTTGGTAGTCCAGCTTCGGAGGGGCGTCGGTAATCGTATAGGCCAGTTTGATTCCTTCATCGCTCCAGTCCATCCGGGTAACTGCAACCTCGAGGGCCTTTTCCAAGTCCTCCGGATAATCACCGCCGCCTTCCGCCTCTATCTGTGAAAGGGCATTCGCAAATACATCGAGATCATCGGTAAACAGAATCCGCTGCGTTCGATACCTGTCTCCAACATCACGGTAGAGAACCATCCCGAATCGGACACGGGTCGGAACCTCCAAGCCGGAGAGGTTCCGGTAGATGAGCTCGATCGTTTGTTTCAGCCGCCGGATTTCCTCTCCCATGCTGCCGGTTGTATCCATGACGAAGCAAATGTCCACCGGCAGCGGTTCGGGTACCCGCCGCCGCACCGGCAGACTGATCACCCGCTCCCGTGGTCCCGAGCGCTCGAGAAGATCCTGCAGGCTCACTCCCGCTCCCCGGACTCGAATCAGGTACTTTTGCAGATAGTCCTGATACTGAGAGGGAAAAAAGCGATAACTCCCGTCGGCGGTAGTCCTGCCGCGCACCAGCCTGTTCCCGCCTGCATACACATCGATCCCGGCTCCCGCTGCCGGCTTGCCGTCCCTGTCCTGGACACGGATAATAATCCGTTCGGAAACATCCATATCCCGGTGCGGGACCGATGCATATTCATCGAGAAAATCGAGGTAGGAATTGTACTGCTTGTTGTCATCGGAAAATCCGGCCCGAAGGCCCGATTCATCCGGACCTCCTGCAGTTTGAGATAAATCGCCGGAGAAAACGGTTTTCATGCGGACCTGTGCCTCGCCTTCCCCGATAATTTGTGCATCCGGTTGTGCATCCGGTTGTGCTTCCGGTGCCGGCGTCATTTGCTCTTCGGCAGACCCGGTTTCCCCGGTAACCCCGGTATCTGTTTCTGCGATCGTTTCCGCCGTCGGCCCGGTCGCTCCCTCCTGCTGTTCCTGCTCCTCCTGCTCGGCAGCCGGTTTTTCCTCTCTCGGCCCTTCGAGGAGGGTCTGCGAAGATCCGGCACAGGAGAAGAAACTGAATACAACAATGTATAAAAGAAGCGACAAGCAAATCCGAGGAGAACTTTTTTTCTTTTTCGTCATATCGTTTGTATTGTACCTGATTTTTTAGAATTGACAATGAAGAACAGCCCGTTTTCTCCGCCAGACCGGCACGCCCTGAAACTGTTCGACATGGGTTTTCCGGTATTGAAAGTACTTCTGCCACTTTTTGGGCATCTCTTCGGAAACCAAACGTGAAAAGGGCCAGACCGTCATACCGACTCCGGGTTCCCGGTAATTCCCGATAAAGAGCGGCCTGACCGAAGTGATTTCTGTTCCCCGGCGGGTCTCGGCCACCACCACCCGGAAGAGGGCGGATTCGCCGGTAGAAGCCCGGGCGGAAGTATAATCCTGTGGACCGGTCAGCCAGGTCTGTCCGGAAATAAAATTGCCGGCGGAATACATAATCAGAGAGCTTCCCCTGCTTGTTTCCACGAGGTACCACGGCTGCAGTACATGCGGATGATGCGCCCAGACAATATCCGCCCCTGCTTCGGCACACTGGAGAAGAAAATCCCGTTTTTCGGAAACCGGCTGGTGGACATACTCTCTGCCGCCGTGAAAGGAGAGGATAAACAGATCGAATCTCCCGGCAACCCGCTCCAGCATCGATAGAAAGCGCTGCTTTGCCTCCGGGTCTCCCTCGGGGACCAGGTACAGCAATTCCTTTCCCTCGATCTCGTTGGTAATCCCGCTCACCGCCAAAAAACCCAACCGCAGGCCTTCCAGCTCAATAGATTCCGGTTCGAAGGAGAGGTCATCCTCACCTCGAAGGCCCGACCACCACAGCCCTGTTCCGCCGGCCGGCCCGGTTCCGGAAGCCAGATCCTCGAAAACCCCTCTCGTTGCATGCACACCGCTGCGCCCCTGGTCGAGAGAATGATTGTTGGCAAGAGAAAACACATCGAACCCTGCTTGCACAGCCGCATTCAGATACTCTTCTCGGATGTTGAAGAGGGGATAGGTCTGATAATCCCGGCCGGTATGTACAGGAGTCTCCAGGTTGACGAAGGATAGATCATCTTCTGAGAGTTCATGGCGGATACGCCGATAGATCTCCCGGTAGTCATTCATCTGGTAATTGACGTTATGTGCCATCAGATCGCCGGCGAAAGTAAAGGAGAACAGCCTGCTTTCCGGCAGCTGGATCGCAGTCTCGGCAGAAGATTCGACAGAGCCCGGCTGCTCAGGCGTCTTTGGGGGTTGATCTTTGCCGCAAGAGAAAAACAGGAAACCCCCAGACAGTCCACAGAGAAGGAGAAAAACAGGAATAAAAACTTTTCTCATCTAGGAATATCCTTTATATTCTAAATAACGTATAAAGGACGTCCCGTCAAATCAGGAGAAGCAATCGACAAGTTACCGGGACGTCGGAGGTCGGGCGGATGACCCTCGAGGCAATGAACGGGACCCAGCTATATGATGCCTTTTACTCGGGCGGACAGGCCTTATTCAAACAACGGGAATACCTCAATCAGATAAATGTTTTTCCGGTACCCGACGGGGATACCGGCTCGAATCTCTCCATGACCATTACCTCGATAATCGACAACAGCAATATTTCCAACTCCGTCGGTGAAACCATACGATCCATTGCCGAAGCAGCCCTCGAAGGGGCCCGGGGAAACTCGGGGATTATCTTTGCCCAGTTCCTGACCGGAATGAGTGAGGACATCGGGGATGAGAACGTACTTTCCACCGATCTTTTGAGCCGGGCGCTTTTGACTGCCGTCGATCGTGCCTACCAGGCGCTGAACCAGCCGGTGGAAGGCACAATGCTGACGGTACTCAAGGATTGGGCGCAGTCGGTGGAGAAAGAGGCACGAGCGAGCCGAAACTTCAACGACCTGTTTACGAATACCCTGCCTGTTGCCGAGGCTTCTCTTAAGGAAACGCCGAAAAAACTCGAAGTCCTGCGGGAATCAGGAGTGATCGATGCAGGAGCTCTCGGTATCGTCGATTTTTTGAAAGGGTTTCACAATTTTCTGCAGACCGGCGAAAAAGCGCCCCCCAATATGCCGGAGATAGAAACCGTAGAGGAAATCCATCGAGAAATTTCACACGGAGAGGAAATATCCAACCGCTATTGCAGCGAATTCCTGCTCAAGGGTCAATCGATTAATCTTGCCGGCTTGCGAAAAAGCCTCGACCGCTACGGAGACAGCCTTATTGTAGCCGGGTCGACCAAAAAAGCACGGGTACACCTCCACACCAACACCCCGGCTGCCGTTGCAGAAGAACTACTCAATCACGGAAACATTTTCCAGAACAAGGTAGACGATATGGTTCGCCAGTATCAGATGCTGCATGAACCGCACAATCCCATCGCCCTGCTCACCGATTCCACCTGCGATCTTCCGCCGGAACTATTCGACGAGTATCACATCCACAGGATCCCCCTGCCGATCAATATCGACGAGAATCAATTTCTCGACACCATGACCATTACCCCGGAGAATTTTTACCGGCTCACCGATCAGGCGCAAACCTTTCCCACCACCTCTCAGCCGACGGCGAGTTTTGTCTACCGGCAACTTACCCAGCTGCTCGAAAATTACGAATCGGTAATCGCCATCCACCTCTCGAGCCGGCTCAGCGGAACCTGGGATACCGTCAGAAGAGAGGCCGAGCGGCTCCCCGACCGGAAAATCTCGGTCATCGACTCCGGCCACCTATCCGGTTCTCTCGGACTGATAGTGAAGCGGGCTGCTGAACACATCGCCTCCGGGAAAAACCACGACGAGGTCGTCGAAGCAACCCGTTCGTTTCTGCCCAAAGCAGAAAATTTTGTGGGAGTAGTCGACCTGAAGTACATGGTTCGGGGAGGTCGGGTGAGTCCGCTCAAAGGATTAATGGCGAAAGCCATGAACCTCAAACCAATTGTTTCTGTGGACAAGGAAGGGAATTCAGTCCTCTACGGAAAGGCCTTCAGCCAAAAATCCAACATCCGGAAAATGTACCGGATGATCAAGGAAATCCAGGCAGCCTCTCCCCTGTATGCCTTCGCAGTAGTACATGCCCAGGCTCCCGAACTCGCCCGTCGATGTGCACAGGAACTTGAAGAGATTACCGGCCGGCAGGCTGCCTACATCAAGGAAATTTCCCCGATTGTTTCACTCAACGCAGGAAAGGGCGCGGTAAGCTTCGTTCTGATGCGGGAATGAAACGGCGCCCTTCGGCTTCGGATCGGCTCAGCAGCAGCCGATATCAGAAAATCACTCCGGCGGTTTCCTCCTCACCTCGAAATCCCGATTCGGCCCGGACCCAAAAGCCTCGGCACGGCGGCGCGCTTTTCGGACAAACTCGCTCTGTGCATCCAGCGCCTCCTGTTCGGATTTCGGCTCTACCTGCCGGTAGTTTCCGTCGGGTAATAGTTCCCAGCTTCCGGTAGTATCGGAAAAAAAGATATGGAAAGCATTTTTCAACCGATTGACCAAGTCGGAATTTTCGATCGGGAAAAACAATTCCACCCGCCTGTCCAGATTCCGCGGCAGCCAGTCGGCGCTTGAAAGATAGAGTTCTTCTTCCCCGCCGTTGTTGAAATACACTATTCTGCTGTGCTCGAGAAATCGGCCGACGATGCTCACCACCCGGATATTTTCCGAGAGGCCCTCTTTGCCTGGAACCAGCATACAGATGCCCCGGACATTCAGATAGATCCGCACATTCTCGGCGGAGGCCTCGTAGAGAGCTTCGATTATCTCCGGGTCCCCGAGGGAGTTGAGCTTTGCCATTATCAGGCCTGGGTTGTCGGGGGTGGCACGCTCTGCTTCCCGTTTAATCAACCTGAGCAGCCTCGGCTTGAGGGTGGTCGGAGCCATTGCCAGTTTCGTCATGTCCGGAGCACTCGAATAGCCGGTGATGGCATTGAAAAAGAGGGAGGCCTCGTAGGTCAGATCGCTGCGGGTAGTGAGAAAGCTGTAATCGGTATAGAGCCGGGCTGTTTTCTCATTGTAGTTCCCTGTTCCCATTTGGAGGTAACGCACGATCCCATCCGGCTCTTTCCGGACGATCAGCAGAGCTTTGGAATGCACCTTGAGCCGTGCTATCCCGTAAACCACAATAATTCCCGAGCGCTCGAGTTCCTGAGCCCAGCCGATGTTCCGCTCCTCGTCGAAGCGGGCCTTTACTTCAACCAGCACCGTCACCTGTTTTCCCAATTCCGCCGCCTCTTTCAAAGCCCGAATAACCGGGGATTTGCTGCTCGTCCGGTAGAGGGTCATCTTGATCGCCATTACCGCCGGATCGGCGGAGGCATTTTTGACCATCCGGATAATCGGTTCGAAAGACTCGTATGGATGATGCAGCAGCACATCCTTGTCCCGGAGAGACGTCCAGATGTCGGCGTCTTCGGGAAGATACGGAGAAGCAACCGGACGATGCCGGGGATATTTCAAGTGATCGAAACCCGGAGCCCGGGAAACATCCATAAGAGAGGCCAAGTCCAGAGGTCCTGAAACCGGATAGACATCCGCCTCGTCCAAATTCAACCGATTTTTGAGCCGGGCAATAATGGGTGAGTCGGGATCCGACACCTCCAGACGCACCGGAAACCCGTGAAGCCGGTCCTGCAGCACCTCTTCCATCGCCTCGAGGAAATCCTCGTCCCGCTCTTCATCAACACCGAGATCCGCATCCCGGGTAACCCGAAAGAACACGGCATCCTCTACCTCGAATCCGGGAAACAGTTCGGGAGGGCGGGAGAGAATCAGATCTTCCAACCGGAGGAAACAGCCCCGGGCCCGGACACAGGGAAGCCAAATAATCCGGTCATATCCCGGTGGTACCTGGACAATGGCAATCCGATCCTCTCTGACCTCTTCTTCTCCGCTTTTCCGCAAGAGAAAGGCAACATACATCCGCAGATTCGCCGTAAAGGGAAATGGACGCTCGGTCTCTTCACGGACCGGAGTCAGGGCCGGAAAAATCTCCTCGGAAAAGAGGCTCCCGGCAAAATCGAGCTGTTCCTCCGAAAGCTCCCCCGGCCGCACACAAATAAGCCCCTCTTCTTCGAGGCCCGGCAGGATCTGTTCGAGCAGGATGTGATACTGTTCTTCCACAAGAGCACGTATCCGTTTTTCCGCAGCATCGAGCTGCTCCGAAGGCGAAAGCCCGGAAGGACAGCTCACCCGGTTCCCCTGGCGGAACTGCCGTTTCAGAGAAGCCATTCTGACCATGAAAAATTCATCGAAATTCGAGCTCACAATAGACAGAAATTTCATCCGCTCGAGCAGGGGTGTCTCGCTGCGCCTTGCCTGTTCGAGCACCCGGGCATTGAACTCGATCCAACTGAGTTCCCGATTGAAAAAGCGAACTGGTTCCCGATAAGTCATTTGATGAATTCCTTCCTGCCGCATTCTAGAGAAGCCGCACCTGGAGACCGAAGACCTCTTCGAACAGCTTCCCTTTGTTTTCCAGCCCTGCACGCTCGAGAGTAAAATCCCCCACACCGTCGGTATGGAGATTCAGAACATCCTCGGCCCGTTCGACCCGGATAGACTGGATTCGCTGACTATGCCCCCTGTCCAGAGCATCGGCGACCCGGAGGATGGCCGACAGTTTGAGGACAGTAATACGATTCTCCCGTGTGAGAGAAATATAATCCTGATGAGCCGGAGAGGGAAACGCTTTCCTGTGGTACCTGATAACATTCGAAACAATACGCAGGTCCTGCCGATTCAAACCGAAAATCTCCGAGTTTCGTACAATATACTGCCCGTGTTTGTGATGGCCGCTCGAATTGATGAAGGTTCCCACATCATGAAGAATCCCCGCCATCTGGAGAAGCAGGCGTCCATGGGAATGAATGCAGTGCTCATCCTGGATTTGATCGAAAAGCGAACAGGCCAGCCGGGCAATGAGCAGGGAATGCTCCTCGTCGAAGTGATACTTTCTCCCCAGGTTGGTAGCTGAAGCAAGAATTTGTGAAGCAAACTGCTGCCGGACAACCGGGTCCGGCCCCTGCATGATACTCACCAGCAACCCGTCCCTGATGCTCACCATGGGAACGATAATCTCTTCCGCAGAAGTGGCCATGAGGAACTCTCGATACACAAAGAGGGAGGGAATCAGCCACTCGGCATTGGAATAGGGAATCTGCAGCTCCACAACCAGATCGTCAATGGATTTTCGCTGAATACTCTCGAGAAAAGCAAGAAAATCCTCCTTCCCCATCCGCGCGTATTCACCTGAGACAGGACCCTTGACCGAGCGGACGGCAATCCGGGCATCACCGCCTACTGCGATAAAGTGGCGGATCTTGCTGATGTGCATCTCGGTATCGAAGAGCTCCATCTTGGTCCGGATACTCTCCGAAAGAAACCGCTCCATGTACCGCCCCGCCTGTACCGCCGGACGGATCTGCTGGGCAATCCGTACGATACCCAGGTTCAGTGAATGGGCCGCCGCCATCTTTCCGCGGCGAAGCAGCATTACCTCGGTGCTTCCCCCGCCCACCTCGATTATCAGCGAGTTCGAACGGGAAAACTCGGATTTCATATCCTTCAGGGCATTCTGTACCGCCAGAAAGGTCAGCCTGCTCTCTTCGATTCCCTCGACCGTTTCCACCTGAAACTCGGTACGCAGGCTAACCCGGTCGATGAAGGTGTCCCGGTTCCCGGCCTCCCGGATCGCACTGGTAGCAATGACCCGGGCATCCTGTGCTTGTATTTGCCATCCCTCCAGGACCTCCCGAAACCCTCGCAGAATCCGCAAGGTCTGATTCATCGTGTCCCTGCTGATATAGCCATGGACAAACACATCGCGGCCGAGGGGAACCGGCCGTTCGGCCCGATCGATCACACGCCAGTTTTCCTCATCGAGAGATTCCGCGATCACCATCCGAATTGCCGTAGAGCCAATGTCAATTACCGCGTAAAGCCGACTACCTTCCATCCGGCTCCTCCAAAAAGAGACCGAACAAGCCCATGAAAACCGAATCATCTCCCAGAGCCGCCTCGGCCAACCGTACCTCCGCAGCGATCTCGGACATAGCATGTTCCCGCATCGATTCATCCAGGATATCGAGATACCCGGAACCGAAACGGTCGATGATACCGCCGCCGATAATAATCAGCTCCGGATTGAGAATATTCACCAGGTTGGCAAGCCCAATACCCAGATAATACGCCCCGCGTTCGATTACCCCGCGGATCGCCGGATCGCCGCTCTTGTACGCCTTATAGAGGGCCTTGCTTTTATAATTGAGAATATCGGTTCCACCTGTCTCCATCCCGCCGGGAGATTTTCCGACGGCGGTAAGAAAGGCCGCATCCCGGGCCATAGAGGTCCTGCCGGCAAGAGCCTCCACACAGCCCCGCTGCCCGCAGCCGCAGATCGGCCCGTCGGTCTGGATGATCATGTGCCCGACCTCTCCGGCCATACCCCGCTTCCCGCGATAGAGCCTGCCGTCCAGGATAATTCCGCCGCCGATCCCCGTACCCGGGAAAACACCGATCAGGTCCTGAACCCCCGTCCCCGAACCAAAACGGAATTCACCGAACGTTCCGGCATTTACATCGTTTTCAACAATCGCCGGAACCCCGTACCTCTCGCTCAGCTCTTTTCCGAGGGGATAATCGTTGAAATCCATATTCGTTCCCCGGATAACATTCCCCTGTGCCGGATCTACAGTCCCGGGAACCGTTATTCCGATGGCCGCAAGCTTCGACCGTTTGATACCGGTCGACTCGAGGGCCTTTTCCGTGGCTTTGTTGATATTATCCAGGACCTGCTGTGCTCCCTGCCGCCCCTCGGTAGGCACCTTCTCACGGCCGATCACCGTTCCCCGGGAATCGAGAACCGCCGCAAGAATCTTTGTTGCCCCCATGTCTATGCCGATAAAAACCTGATCGTTATTCATATAGCATTAAGTATATTGAAGAGAAGAAGAGGATGCAAAAAGAACTGTTCTTAATCGCTTTACCGGCTAATCATTTTCCCATGTCTGCAGGGCTGGGACACAGCCGTTCGAGGCTGGTAAAAATTTGCTCTTCCTGATCGGCAATCTCCTCGACAGCGCCGGCAATATCTGAATAGAGGGAGACTTCCTCATCAAAGCCTTCGGCAAGATCCTGTCCGAAGAGCCTGTTCACATGTTCCCACAAATCCGTCGTTTCTTCGAACTGCTCGGCAATCTCGTTTAATCTGCTCTTGCGGAGAATAACCGCAGACTCCCGGAGAAAACCCGTGAAGAGCCTGCGGAAAAATCCACCCCCTGTACCGCCTGCGGCATCGATGGAGATTACCGCAGCCCGTGCGGCTCGCTTCCGCTGCTGCGGCGGCATCTCCGGCCATCTTTTCAGGCTCCCGGCGAAACTGCGCATAGCCGGAAGACCTACCCGATGGTCTTCGGGAGCAAGCATCCGCCTGCAAACTGCATGGATACTCGTTCGGAGCACCTCGGAAGTCAGCCCGAGAAAGCCTGTCGTATTTACATCCATCCAGAAAAAGGCAGGCGGATGCGGACGGTGGGTAGACCCCCTCGCCCGATCCAGGTCTTCAAAGGAAACGGGATGAAAGGCGGCGGGCCGCTCGCGGCCGCTCCAGGCAACAGGGTGACCCGGCCCGTCACGGTCTGCAATGTAGGCAAGCTCTCGTTCAGGATCCACTCCGAAAACCACCACAGTGTGGGCGCCAAAGTGCTCATGCTCCGGCAGCTGCAGATAGGGCAGATAGGCCATATCTGCGTAGACAACCGCCGGCCGCCCCGACGACAGCTGCTCGATCAGTTCTTTTCTGGCGGTTTCCGTGTCGGGCGGACGGTAACCGGAAATGATTACTCCGCTGTTGGCTGAAAACCGTTCTTCGAAATATCCCGGCCGAACCCGCCCGACGAAGCGGGGATAGTCCCCGGCCTCTTGATAAAAAAAACTCAGCCCTTCGGCAAGCCCGAAAACCATCTCCTCGGTTAACGGGGTCCGTTGGAAATGGAGGACCTGCCGCAAAGCGGTACTGCTGCAATGGGCGCCGGTAAGGGGATTGAAGCCTTCGAGAATACTTGCCATGTCCCCGCCTTACTCGAGCTCGAAGTTCTCATACTGCATTTGCAGATTTTTACCGTCAAAGAACTGAAGAAACTCCCGTACCTTCCCTGGTTCTTGTCCCCGGTAATCCAGCTGTAAAACCGCCCCTGTTTTCCGTCCTTCCTCCCAGCCGCCGGCAAGAAGCAAGAGGACCGACCGCTTTCCTCCGGGGACATACTGGACCATGGCGGGAAAGGTATCTTCTCCCTGATGGAACCTGAAAACCTCAAGAAACAGATTTCGGCTGTCCAGGGTATATCCAGGAACATAAGAAGATGACCAGAGTTGCTGAATTCTTTTTCCAATGACGATTTGGGCAGTTAGCCGGAGTTCCGAGTTTTCCTGTTCCGGCTGATAGCTCTGCTTCGCTGTTATTGAGCGAATATCACCATATCGCAGGTCAGAACCCTCCGGTTCAAGAGCCTTCCATCCGGGAATATCGGGAAAAAGAGAAAACAACCGGCGATACTCGGTTCCCGAAACCGGCACCTCTTCGGCGGCAGGCCCGTGGGCCGCGGCGCCGGATTGGTTCGAGAAGAACAGAGGCAAAAAACCGGGAAACAACAGCAGAGCCGCTCCAATAACCGTCAGTTTTCGGGATATCATTACCAAATAGTATAAAACAAATCAGCCGATATTTCACTTCTCATTCAACACGAAACAGAAAAACATGAATCTGTCTAAAATCATGAGCTGCGAAACAACTGCTGAAAAGCAAAAGCGGCAGGCAAGAAAAACCGGCGGACGTTTTTCCGGATGCCGCTGCTTTACAGAAAGGTCAGTTGTGTTTAGTGTAATTATTCAGGCTGTCGATTTGAAGCAGGAATTTACAGGATAACCGGGGCGTGGTAATATCTGCTATCTTTCTGGGAGGGGAGAAGATGCGCAGATTTATTGAGCCGGAACGGAAACAGCTTTTATTATTGGCACATGTGA
>JAIPGG010000030.1 GCA_021736255.1 Spirochaetales bacterium
CTGACCCCGGAAACCCATCACCTGATCGGAAGCGAGGCTCTCCGGAAGATGAAACGGGATGTCATGATCATCAACACCAGCCGCGGACCGCTGGTGGACACCGGAGCGCTTCTCGACGCCTTGAAAGAGGGCCGTATCGGCAGCGCCGGGTTGGATGTGTACGAGGAGGAGGGAGATTACTTCTTCGAGGACCTCTCGAACGAGACGATCGAGGACGACAAGCTCGCCCGGCTGCTCACCTTCCCCAACATCCTGGTCACAAGCCACCAGGCCTTCTTTACCCGGGAAGCCCTGAACAACATCGCCACGACTACGCTGCAGAATCTCCGCGCCTATTTCGACGGGGAGCCGCTGGAGAACGAGATCTGCTACCAGTGCAACGAACCCGAATGCCGCAAGGAGTATACCGGCCGCTGTTTCTGATGCTCTCCATGCGCACACCCGTAATTCACAACCCGCTTTGCCTCCTTTGAGCCGGCCTGGATCCCAAAATACGCGATTCTAAAACCCCGGGCCGCAGAAAACCCTTGCCGCATATAAGAAAGGGAGGTACCATACGGCGTATCGGCTCCGCGATTTCGCCGTTGGCGGGGGGCACCATCAAGGACCTCACCGGTGCCGGGGGACACCAACCGCGATTTCGCCGGTGCAAGGGGGGCACCAGATGTTCATGTTCGATTCCCGGAGGCGCACATGAAACTCCTCGTTACCAGCCATTCCTTTCAGGAAGGAGACCGGATCCCCGAAAAACATTCAGCCCGCGGCCGGGACCTCTCACCACCGCTTCAGATCGACGGCATCACAGAGGGAGCGCAATCGATCGCCGTTACCTTCGATGATGCATCCCATCCCCTCTTCCCGAACTACAACCACTGGGTTATCTGGAACATCCCCGTTCAGGGCCACCTCCCCGAAGCAATACCCCGCGGACCGGTCGTTGACTCACTGGGAGGCGCAATCCAGGGACGAGCCTACGGAAAAAACCGGTACAAAGGACCCAAGCCGCCGTTCAAAGCCGTTCACACCTACGTGCTTACCGTATTTATACTGGACTGCCTGATCGACCTCTCCCCCCTGGCAAAAAAGGCCGATCTCCTTGGAAGCATGGAAGGACACATACTCCAGCAGGCCGCACTCTCGGGAACCTACCAGAGCCGCAGAACGAAGACCTGAACCCCCTCCCCGGAAACACGCTTGCCAAAAGTTTTTTCTATACTCCGGCCGGCCCCCGGCAGGCCGATCATTTTCGCATTCAGCAGGCCGCTGTCTCCATCCGGGTCCCGCTCTCTCAAGCCCCGGCCCTGCCAAACTGCACCCGCGGCCTGCCGGGTCGGGCCCTCCGCTCGTACTCCTCGCCTCGCGGGCCCCAAACCCCCGGACGCCGAATTCCACCTCCAGATCACGCTTTTACCGCCCGGCCTCTTCCGCTCCCCCGCCTGCTTCCCGGGCTCACTCCCGATCGCCCGCCGCAGGCGGCTCGGCTGCGGGGTGCCGCTGCGGTCCCTGCCGGAAAGACCCGGGCCTGCTGCCTCCTGAAGCAGCTTTGCGTTCATACAGGCAGCTTTTTGTATTGCAAATCCTGTTCCCCATCGGCGTATTATTATCTTGCAAGATTTTCCGCAGCCTCTTCGAGGCCGTTCAGTATTGTTTCAGAAACCGCCGAAGGAAACTCTGAGGGAAGTATCTCCTGGATCCGGCGAACAACAGCGGGAGTATCCGAAACCAGCGATTCAAGAATCTCTTCAACAGGAGAAATGTCGAGACCACAGAGTCCGGCAGTCTGGACCCAATGTCGAGCAGTAATACCGGCCAGGCGATAATGTCGGTTTTTCCCATGCACAGCCATTGCCATACGAAGTTCTTCTTTCGGAATCATGCCTGCTCGCTTTCCCATCACCGGGTATGCCGATAAAACATCATATAACGGTGTTAAAGAAAAACGGCCCTCACGCTCGAGAAAGATACTGAAATTCTTAGCATGCCCGTCAATGCCGGCAAGCATCCAGTACAAGATCTGTACCTTGAAAAACAATTTCCGATCCCTGTCAGGATTTTTCGACCCGAATAAGATGCTCATGATATCCGGAATACCCGGCCCGCCATCCGACTCATATTTTTGTTCAGAAGCAATACCAAATACCTGGCACATGTCTTCCTGGGGTAATCTCATGATCCAGGAACCGTCCGCTGCAAACTGCCGGTCAAAGCGTTCAACAATCAAAACCTTCTGATCCTCGAAATATTGTATTTCTGTGTTTGCAACCGGAACGCCATAGGCTTCGAGAATAGTAGAACAAAGCCATTCATTTTCAACCGAAGTCGACAGATCGATTCTGCCGTTTCCGATTCTCCCCAACGGAAGTTTGAAGATATGGGTAGTCGGTGTCGTTCCCACCGGCAAATGCCAGATGCCTCCATACTGCAACAAAGCAGTTTTCTCCTGGGCACCGGCTATCGAAATCCTGAAGGGGTCTCGCTCGTTCGGGAAAACCGTCCCAGGGACTCGGCGCAGCAGATCTGCTACCTCACCTTCAGTCAGCGGCCGAGAGTGAATCGAATGAATGCCTTTCGGTTCAGCATCAATCGGAAGGATCTGAACCGCACCAACACAATCCCGCCCCACCTCAGCAAGGAGATCAAATGGATCGGCACTCCGGATTCCGAAGCTGCGCTGGATTCTTTTTCGAAGCTCAACGCTGTCCGGCAGCAAATTGTCGAAATAATACTCGACTCTATCACCTGTATGTGGTTCAGAAGACGATTGGAGGGGAAGAGAAAGAGAAAGGGGACGGGCAAAAGTAGATTCCAACCATGAATCATCATAGAGGAAGGAATGTTGTCTTCCCCGGGATAGCAGCCAGCGGCCGACCCTCTTCCCGTTCATCCAGATTCCGAGTTCGCGTCTTTGTAAGGTACGTGCCATATTCCTACCACTCGGTTTCTGCAGGAACAGGAGTTTCGCTTTCTTTCGGACGAATGATCAGCTCCAAATCAAGTGCAGACAAATACTTGAACAACGTATCAACACTTCGGCGTTCCGGGGCGTGTTCAAGAGCAGAAATGGTTTTCGGGAGCAGGCCGACCCGTTTGCCGGCGGTTTTTTGGGTAAGATTCAGGTGCCTCCGCCGGGCTCGCAGGACCATGCCGAGTTGCTCCGGAAATGGTATCAGGTTTTCCATGAAAACTCCCTCCAGGGTATATATCGACAATATACCTCATAAGGTATAATCTACACAACATACCCTCTGGGGTATATGCTTCCCGGTTATGCCAAACCGGTATGAAACCGAAAACACAGTATGATATAGTAGAAGCCTATGGAGCTATTCGAAATCATAAACAGCAACAGGAGCTACCGCAGATTCACGGAGGATATCCGGATTACCAGGGGCGAGCTGAAAAGCTGGGTCGAATCCGCCCGCAGGTCCCCCAGCGGCGCGAACATGCAGCCCCTTCGCTATCATCTGTCTGCAGACAAGGAAGAAGTCGATGCAATCTTTCCCCTGCTCACCTGGGCCGGAGACCTGGTTGACTGGGACGGACCGGAACCGGGAGATCGGCCGGCGGCCTACATTACCGTTCTACGGGACACTGAAGTGCGGAATGTAACCGCACAAACCGATGCCGGCATCGCCATGCAATCCATCCTGCTGTCTGCAGTGGAACAAGGCTACGGCGGGTGCATCTTCGGTGCTGTCGACAAAGGGAAACTGAAACAGCGCCTCGGACTCGCCGAAAGATACGAAGTGCTCTACGTCATCGCCCTGGGGGTTCCGGCGGAAGAAGTAAAGCTGGAAGAGGCTTCGGATATCAATACTACCCGGTATTACCGGGACAACAGGCAGGTCCACCACGTACCGAAGATCCCCCTCGATAATCTGCTGGTGTGACCGGGACCCACAGAAGCCGAGGCGACCCTGATTTTCACATAGGGGATGATTCTGCTTCCGGCCTGCGTCCCCAGGCCACCAGGTCGATCCGGCCGGTAAAGCCGCACTTTTTGAAAATCGAAGAGTTGTAATTTCCTACCGTTTTGGCCGAGAGCCCTAAACTCGAGGCGATCTCCTTATCGCTCAGCCCCTTCCGCACGAGCAGAGCAACCTCCATCTCCCGCTCGGAGAGACCAGATGCCCGGCAATACTCCGAAAAACGGAGCTCCCGATCAAGACCGCTACCATCGCCACCGGTCAAAGGAAGTTTGTCGAGAAAAGAAACAAGAGAGTGCTTTACATACTGCTGGTAGTCTTCCCTGAAACTGCTGTTTCTCTCGATAATGTTTCGTACCCGGGAAATAAGAACCTCCAGGGAAAAGGGCTTGCTGATATAATCCACAACCCCCTGCTCATAGGCGGAGAGCCGTTCCTCCTCCGAATGCCGGGCGGTAAGAAAGAGAACAGGAACCAGGCGGAGCCGCTCATCATCCTGCATCGCCGCAAAGAGCTGGTAGCCGTCCATCTCCGGCATCATCACATCACTGATAACCAGGTCGGGTGTTTGACGCCCCATTTGCTCCATGGCCTCGCGGCCGTTCCGTGCCCGGAAAAGGGAAAAAGAAGAAACGAGTTCAGTATACAGGAACTCTTGTAATTCAGGATCATCCTCAACCACCAGAACAACCGGCTTGGAGGGATCGCGGACTGGTGTTTCCGCTTGCTCAAGCAGATCTCTTCCCGCCTGGACCTCTCTGATAATCTCGGCTCGATGTCCCTCGACCATATGGTCCGGCTCCGGGCCATTCGAGCCCGACTCAACCACCGTCGATGCAGGGGCTATAGGCGCTGCAGGAGCTGAAAAGGCTGCAGGCCTCTCGCCCCCCTGAGCAGACAAGCCCTGTTCCACCGAAACGGGAAACACGAGGATAAAGGTCGAGCCCATACCGGGATTGCTTTGCAGCTCGACCCTCCCTTTGTGCCGTTCCATTACCATTTTGACCAGCGAGAGCCCAATACCGGTTCCATCCAAACAGGCCTCCCTGTCACCGTTAAGCCGGTGGAAGCGGTGAAAGACCCGCTGCTGCTCTTCTTCGGGAATCCCCGGACCCGTATCACCGACAGCAATCCGGATCTCTCCAGGAGCCAGTGAAACATCCACAGATACCTTTCCACCACTGGGGGTAAACTTCAGGGCATTTCCCAGTAGATTGACCATGGCCGTGCGAAACAGACCAGTATCTGCAATCATCTGTACATGTTCGGGCACCCGCAGGGTGAAGGTAATCTGTTTCAATTCGGCAAGAGAAGAGAATTCCCCGGCCAGGATCTGCAGATTCGCCTTGAGATCGAAGGCCTCCGGATGGAGGGCCTGGTTCTGCTTTTCCATCGTAGCCAGCTGCAAAAACCCGTCCACCTGTTTGTGGAGCCTGTGACTATTACGCTCGATCACCTCCAGGTTCTTCCTGTTGGCCGAGATGGAATCACCCCACTTCCCCCGTTTCAACTGTTTTAGAACTCCGCCGATGATCGTGATCGGAGTCCGGAACTCATGGGACATGTTCAACATCAGATTACTCTTTGCCAGATCGCGTTCCTTCAAGTCCCGGTTCCGCTCCTCGGCCAGGGCAGTCTTCACCTTCAGATCCATCAGGTCGAAACCGAGGAGGTTGGAAAAGAGGATCCCGTTCAGCGTCATTCCGATAACAAAGACCAGGTTGCTCTGAAAGAATTCGATGGGGAAAAGCCCCATGTCTACCACAAAGGCTTTTACCACCCCCAAGGCAGCAATACCCCCGATAACGATGGTCAGCTCGAAGAGGAACAGATAGAATCCCCTCCGGTTTCCCCGTACCGCGTGAACCAGCAGAAAACCCATCAGGCCAAACAGCAGCGCCGCGGTTACCAGATCCATAAGATAGATGATCCGTGTATCCTGGCGCCCATAGACCAGATTGTGTCCAGCAGATACCACCAGAAAGACCGCAGAGACCACCAAAACGGCTCTCCCGATCAGGAGACGCCTCCTGTTCACCGGCAGGGCAAGGTAGCCCTCGATAAAGAGCACAAAACTCCCCATCATGATCCATGACCCGATGTAGGGCTCAATGGTCGTAACGAAGAACCGAATGTAAATATTTCCTATGGAATTTATCAGAGCCCCGACAAAAAACAGCCCTAAAATCAGGTAGTTCTTCTCTTTCCCGCGTACGGCCGTTGCCAAACAATGAATAGAAACCATCAGCAGCATCCCGATCAAGAGCTCTGCAAAAATCAGCCAGGAACTGCCGAGCTCGAGATACCGGGGAACAAAGAGTACATTCATAAATACAAACCTTTTTCTTGCTTAATGCCACTTAGTATAGGGTGGCCCTCAACGGAAAGCAAGAAAAGGATGCCGGAGCGATGAATTGTCCGCTCCGGCCTTGCAACTAATAGAGGTAGTTCTTCAGATATACCAGATCATCGATCTGAAAGAGGTTCAGAAGGAAATCCGGATCACTGTCCCATCGAATGTTTTTCATCCGCTCGCCGGTGTTGCCGCTTTTGGTAGCCAGGTTTATCAAGCTGTTTACCAGGTCCGTCCGCTCTTCTTTGTCCAGGGGAAAGCCCTCCGCCTTCACCTCGTCCAGGTACCAGCCATAGGGGCCCCTGATGTAGCCGTGCTCGGATGCGTAGTGCAGGTTGGAAAGGGTATCGATCAGGGAGTCGTTCTCCGGGTCCTCTGCGTATTCGAGCATCTTCGTGTTAAGGAGCCTGCGGGTAACAAGCCCCACCGTTTCGAGTGATGGCCGAGTGGTTTTTATCCCGATGTGCTCTAGGACCAGCCAGTTCCCCTGCTCGATCAGGTGCCGGGCGAGGGACTCCTGGACTGCCTGTTCCCGGATCAGGGCATCCCGGATCAAGGCGAGTTCCCGGTCGAAGAGGTCACGGTCGCGATAGTAGCTCTCTGCAAGCAGGGCAAAGGCGGTGCCCCAGCTCCTGTCGTCCCCGTAATCGGCCTGAACAAGCTCGGTAAAGGCGGCAAGCTGGATCTCCGAGAGCCACGGGTCTGGGATGAACACCGAGTCCCGCAGGGACATGGCCTCCACAAAGAAAGCCGATCCCTCAAAGGTATAAAAGGTAACCGGGAGCTTTCCTTTCTTGGTCATATTATCATCGTTTCTAGACTCGAGACGAATTGGATCTTCATTATTGATCGCGAAGACGATTTGTCCCTCATCAGCATAGAAGGTGATGTGAGTCCGTCCCTCTTCCCGCGAGCCGGGATAGGGGGTCCAGTCCCTTTTAACCCAGAAAACATCGCGGCTTCGAACGTAGTGTTCGAGCATGTATTCCCGGTTGTCCCGGATACTCACTTTCCATCCGGCAAAGTACACTTCCGCCTGGCTGGGGGTATTTTCCTTGTCTATGTCCAGAATGTAGCCGGCATCAAAAAGGCTGACCTCGAGAAGGTCCCGGGCGTCTCCGTTGTTTTTATGGTACCGGTACTCTTCAGGGGTGATAGAATGGCGGGTCCAGAAATAGGTATGTTCGGAGTCCCCGTTGTCCTCGTTCCAGAGGAATAATCCATCCAGGCCGGCTTTGAAGTCATTGTACAAGGAGTCCACCAGGTAAATGGAATATCCGCCCTTTTCCTCTTGTTTATGCTCTTTCCATTCAGAGGAATTGGATAGAGTGTCCAGGTAGTAGGGCCGGCTGCGTACCTTCAAGGGAAAGGTGTACTGTTGATCGGCGTTCTGCGGACCATAGAGATAAAGGGCGAAGGCGGTCCGTTCTTTTTCTCCTGCATCCTGCAGCTCCTCCCAGGCAGCCTTGATATCTTTTGCCCCCAGGTTGAAGAGGTCCCGGCTGAAATTCTCGAAATCGCCGGCGCTGTTCTTCCCGTAATAGGCGAACTTTGCCCTTCCCGTGCGTTCCTCGTGCTGCTTTTTTCGCGCGTGATAGCTGCTTTCGTAAAACCAGCTGTCGTTGCCGATTACCTCGACCCAGTCGATGGAGCTCCCTTCGGGGGCACGTTCCTGCGCTGCAGCAAAGCGGTACTGGGCAAAGAGGCGTCTCATCATGGTACTGAGGGTTTTTTCCTCCCCCTCTGTAACGAGCTCGTCGATCCGGTTGTGCAGTTCTTCGCTGATCTGTGAACCGCTGAGGACCGGAAGCTCCATTCCTTCGGCCTCAAGCCCGCCGGCGGCCCGGGTGTAGTTCGAAACGAAATCGAGAGCTCCCTCTCTGATCGCTTCGGTTTCCATGGCCAGAAGGTCTTCCGCAGTGAGCTCTTCTGCTGCGGCCGTCAGCACCTCTTCGAAATGATAGGCCTGGAGGAAGGGATCGGCGATCCAGCGCTTCCAGTCGCCGAGGTCTGCACTTCCTTTATTCCGGCTATACTCCTGATAGACCTGGGAGGGGAGGGCCGCGATGCTGCTGCTCGGCCGGTGGACCTGATAGAGCCGCAGGTTGTCTATCTCCACAGCCGCTCCGGGCATCAGCCCAATGACCAGTTTATTGGCCCGCTTGGGATACTCAATCCCCTTTAGCTGCACTACCGTTTCTTCTCCCAGGGTAAGCAGGGCCTCATCGTTTCCCGGATAGATACCGATGCGGAAGGACTCTCCAGGATTAATATCTTCCGGCAGGGGTTTCCAGGGAGTAAGCTGTACTTCGTGATTATTATAGTCGATACTACTATAGTCGATTCCAGGCCCTCTGGTGGTAATGCTGTAGCCCCGGTCCCGGTCAAAATGGAGATAGAGCCCGCCGTAGCCGACCCAGAACTCATCCCGTTCGGCCTCCCGGCTTATACTGCTGCAATCGAAGGCCAGATAGTTCCAGCTGTCGTATTTTCGATAGAGGGATTTTACGGTAAAGTAGCGTCTGTCATAGGAATCCCCGCTCCGGTTGTTCGCAAGTCGGTAGACGCCGTCCTCGACCTGTCTGGAAATGCCATCAACCTCCTTGGTATGCCAGTCGCCGCTGTTGTCGGAGAAGTCTTCAGAAAGAAACAGGCTGAGTTGATTTGTGCGGGGATTTGCAATCAGTTCCTGCTGTACCCGCTCGGCCTCTTCAGAAAAACCGGCTTCTCGCAACTGTGCCTGCAGCAAGAGGGGGGAGTGTTCCATGGCGATCGAGTAGAGCTGTTGTGCCTCCGTTTCCATTCCGGCTTCCAGCACCAGAGGATATCCATAGGGGGCGAGCCCGGGTTCTTTGAATACTTCGGCTAACTGCGACCTAACTGCCGTGTCGTTCGAGAGCTTCCAGGCAGCCGCCGCGGCATGGGCCTGCAGGGGCAGATAGTGAGGTTTTTCAAATCTCATGAGGTTTTGAAGATCCAGACCGATGCTTATAGCCATCCTTTGGTACACCGATGTATAGGTCTCCGGCTGATACTGGTAGAGATCGCGGGCAACCGGGTAGGCCAGGAAGTAGCTCTTTCCCTTGATAAAATTAAAGAGTGATTCCATTGCCCCCGGCGACTGCTGCCGGCTCAACTGCTCCTGGGCGTAGGAATAGGCGTTGAAATATTTTACTCTATCTTTATTATCTTTTGGTTGCGTCAAGTACTCGGTGATATCTTCTATCATCTCGTTCGGCTCCGTCTCGATATCCGAGACGTATTTATAGTTTTCGATGCGGTTCTGAGTACTTACGCAGCCGGCAACAAGCAGAACGACCGGCAGGATCAGAACGAGCAGTACCTTCCGTTTCATGGTTTTCTCCTTCATTAGTCTTGTATCAGGCGGTAGTACACGCAACCGGCGTCTCGTACTCTCGTATCATCATCGGGCGCACCGACAACGGCTACGGCAGCGTCAGCCGAAAGGGCTGTAGACTTACCGAGGCTGGGCCAATTCTCCTTCTCTCCGGCCGGGGTGATGAAGATAGACCCCATAAAAAGATTCCATGTACCGTCCTTTTTGTGGTGGTACAACAGCCCTGCCCCCTCGCCGCCGAACGCACCCGCGCCTGCCAGGAGCCACCTGCCGTCCTCGCTGGCGCTGACCGATTGGCCGAGTTTTTGATGAACGAATTTCCTGTCCAGAGTAAGGAGCCCCGGACCGGACCTCCTGTCGAAGACTTCCACACCGCCGGCATGCCCTCTTCCGAGTTTGGGAATACCGCTAAAAAAGAGGCTGTTGTCCCCGATCGCGGCAACACTGTGACCGTAGCGGTGATCCGGGTAGCGGATTGAGCGTTTTACTACCGGGTCGACAAAGCCGTTATGGTAGGTTTTCACCCACAGGCCGTCCTTTTTTTCATAGGTGTAGACGCGACCCGATGTATTGTTCGAGATTCCGCTTACGGCTGAGGGAACCCCCACAACGGCAAAGAGGCCGTCGGCGGAGATATCCATGGAATAGCCGAACATGTACTTGGTGTTCCC
Organism: Spirochaetales bacterium; assembly: GCA_021736255.1. Lineage (GTDB taxonomy): Bacteria > Spirochaetota > Spirochaetia > JAIPGG01 > JAIPGG01 > JAIPGG01. Next base: position 10,309 of record JAIPGG010000030.1, read on the forward strand.
TTTCCCGGTTTCCGGTTTCAGGACCCCGGTTTCACTCCACGTCCCCTCCTTCAGGCGGTAGATGTGTATGCGGCCGGGCCCCGCTTCGTAGGGGGCGGAAACCCACAGTTCATCACCTGCGTTATTCAGAGCCACAGCCCAACCGAAGTAGTTTTTAACCTTCCGGCCCTCCACCGGAGGTCCTTCAACAATACGCTCGCGTATCCACTCGCCGTCTTTTTTTGCATAGAGATAAACGGCCCCCGAGTACTTGTCGCCCAGGCTTCCCACCGCCGCCCGCCGGCCGTCTGCTGACAGGCTGACCGCTTCGGCAAAACCCCCGCTCCATTCTGCTCGCCCGGCAAGGCTTTTTTTCAGGGTAAAGCCACCCCCCTCCAGTTCATAGAGATAGGCTTTGTCGATTCCCGGCGAGCTAATCAACAGAGTTTTCCCTTCGGCCGAAAGGGCAATCTTTTCGCCGAAATGAGCCATTTCTTGAATCTCCGGCGGGTCGATCCGTTGGAGATTTGTGTCGTTATACACAAGTACGGTGGCCTTATCTGTGAGCGGTTCATCGATGTTTTCATAATAGTTGTACTCCGCCGGAAGGGAAACGGAGATCCTCGCCATTCCATATTCGAGACCGGTAATCTTTCCATCCTTATCTACCCGAACGGTATCGGAATCAAAGCTCTTCCATGTATAGGGCAGTTGCTCTGAGCTCTCCGGTCTGGTCTCGAACTCGAGCTGCAGGGACTCCCCCTTCGGTATGCTGATACAGTACCCGTTCCAGCTGATATTGATTTCTTTCAATGTGACAGGTTCCGGAGCAGACGACTTGGCGGAAGCCTGGGCATCATTCCCGCTGTCACCAAAGAAAATCAATGGAGGTGTAACGGAAAAACAGGAAGCCAGGAAAAATACCGGCAAAAGGATAAACAAAAGGAAAAGAGAACGCTGTTTTTGCACCATTAGAATTCCTTTAGGCACCTTCTCAATAGTGAAGAATTCCGATCCGTTTCTGGAACTTGTTAATCGAAAAGCCGTAGTCCTGTTTCGCCGTTTCCTTCAATGTCTCAAAATCCATCGTAGAGTCTCCTTTGGTTACTTTTTGTCGTTGTTCTCTTTTGGCTTAAAAGCAAGAATCGCGGGAACTGAAAGCTATAGCTCTTCCCCTTTTTTACCAATGAGGTGAATTTGTTTTATTCTCTCGCCTTTTTTGTTTACATACCCGTTTGGATCTTTGGCAACCTTCCAGTCTTCTTTCAGGAATTCGGTTCCGTCGGGAGTCACGGTACCGGCTTCCCACAACAGTTTGACATTCATGAGCCATTCGTTATCCATGTCGTTCTCCGGACCGTAGAAAATCGCGAACCCGATTTCTGTTTCCCCGTAAGGGGCGCTTTCAAACCGGTAGATGGAATAGATGCCGGGATCTGACGCACAATTTGTTTCGATCAATCCGGCAACCTGAAGGGGGGAACTCAATTCGGCCATAACACACTCCTCATACATTTTTTTTATTACTAATATGAACCAAAAATAACCTGATCGGGGCGGAGTTCGGTATAGGGAATATTCCCTTTTTTCTAGGGAATATTCCTCTTTTCAGGGTATGCAGAAATCATGCTACTGCCCGCAGTGCTTTCGATGCTGTAATCGTCTATGTTCACAGCAGAACAGACACAAAGTATTTGTTTGACGGAGATACAATGATCAATGCTGTTGACAAAGGGATGGCAGAAATTTTCCGGCTGATGTCAAGCGAGCCGACCACCTACGAGGAGAACTGTTCAATGACATTTTTTTATATCGGAAGAATCTTACTCTACCGGAGTGCGTTCAAATAGTTGGCAGCAATGATAAGAGAGGCTGTGCAGTTGTAGTGCATCAGGCATTAGACCGAATTCCGCCGCACTGTCGAGGCTTGTCTCTATCCGTGGAGCATCCATAACACATCCTCGACCAGTTAGCAGACGGATAGTAACAGCGTTTTGGAGATCTTTATTCTCTTTCGGCATAAAATGGTTGAAGCACTGCTGCATTCCACTTACAATATTATTAAAAGGAATACCCTTGAGCAGCACCTTTGAACACTACATTAAAACCTTTAACGAAAAGAACAATCGGCTCAACCTCGAGCATCTTTTCGTGGAGGACAGAGAACACACCCTCATTCTTTACCTCAAGGGCGATCTAGACACCAACAACAGCTATCCCTTTATCGACCTCTTTGAAACACTCAACGACATCACGCCCAACCCTGAAAAGATTGTCGTCGATTGCAAGGGTATCAATTACATATCGTCTACAGGTATCGGTAGCTTCACCACCATTCTGATCAAGTGCAGGAAACGAGGTATCTCTTTCTTCCTCAGCCGGGTACCCAAAAAGGTAAACGATGTGCTTTCTATGCTAGGCTTCTCCAGCTACTTTTCCATACTCGAAGACCCCTTTGCAAAGACCACTTTGCAACGAGATTCTCTCGAGGAGTGAGCGCGTGCCAAAGACTTATTTCCACTATGACGAGTTCATCGATTGGCTTCCCAATCCTCTCTTTATCGTCGACAACGACAGCAACATCAAGCGAAGCAATTATAACGCCGCAAAATTCCTCGGCCTATCCTCGCCGGAAGAGCTCAAGGGGAAACGACTGGTCGATTTCTATCGCTATCCCGAGGAATGGCAGATACTCATTGATCGACTTCATGACGAAGCGAACGTTTCCGAGTTCGAGGTCATTTATCAGGATTACTCGGAAAAGTTGGTAGTGGCCGTCGAAAGCAGCTTCTTAATGGATGTCGGCAACATCGTAATCGTGGGGCGCGACATAACGACGCGTCTCGAGCTCGAAAACCGGCTCATGGGTACGAACATGGAACTGATGGATGCAAATGCCAAGCTGCAGGAAATGCACCGTCAACTCATTCAGGAAAAGAGCATGGCTTCACTCGGTACCTTGGCGGCAGGCCTCGCCCACGAGATGAATAATCCTCTCGGGTATATAAAGAGCAACATCCGCAGCTTCGACGAATACTTCCGGGAGCTTCTCTCCTACACCCAAACTCTCGAAGGCATCATCCGAGGAAGCGGATCGGACGAACGCGATGCCTCCGCACCAAAAAAGCAAAACATAAAAAGGCTGAGGAGCATGCACGAGATAGATCAAATCGAGAACGACATAGCTTCACTCATAAGCGAAACAGACTCCGGTATCGAACGTATCGTGAAAACCGTAAAAAGCCTCAGTGTCTTCACCGAAGAGGGAAACGAGAAGGATACAGAACTGTCGGTTCCGCGAGCATTGGAAATGGCTGTCGTACTCACCCAGGCAGACAACTTGCCTACGATAAACTACAGCGCAAAGATCCATAAAGTTCCCCCGGTTCGGGGAAAATTGAAAGAACTCGTCCAGGCATTCATAAATCTCCTGCTAAACGCCATTGATGCTGCACAGTCACTCCCATCGCCGGAAGATACTGGTTCCAATGATGGGCAGTCTGTAGTGACAGGACGAATTCGAATCGAAACGAGTTCCGACTCGGAATGGATATACTGCAACTTCATCAACAACGGCCCGGTTATCGATAAGGACAAGCTCGGAAGAATTTTCGACCCCTTCTTCACCACGAAAGACGTGGGAAAAGGGGCGGGACTTGGCCTCACGGCAGTCTACCAGGTCATTGTGTATGGTTTTGGCGGACGTATCGACGTACAATCTTCAAAAGAAGAGACACGCTTTTTGGTACGTATCCCCCAATCACGCTGAAACGATCACCACCGAAGGCAGCAGCTGAGCAGAGTCACATCGTCATCGAAGCTCTCTGTTCCGATCAGATTCTTTACACGGGAAAATACGCGTTCGTGATCGACGTCGCTACACTTATATGTAGATCCGTAGTTCCCTTTATCCAACGCGTTTCGAGAGAAAGAACGGTGAAACGCATCGAGCAGATCCTTCTCGACAAACGATACCCCGGGATAGCCCGTTGGATGCAGACCGTCGGTGTACATTAACAACACGTCGGGAGCCTCAAAATTCACTTTATGCTCGGAGAACTCCAGCGAGTCGGAAGCACCGAGGGGCATCTGAGGCGCCTCGAGGGTAGCGACATCATCCAACCGCACCAATACCGCCGGCGGAAGCCCGGCATTGCTGTACAGAAGGCTACCAGTCCCAATGTCGAGAAGGGCGGCGCTGAAGGCAATAAGCACATCCGGCAGGTTGTGCATGATCTCGACTATTCGCCGATTCAGTTCCCGAAGGAATCTAGAGGTAGAAAAATCGCCTCCGGTGAAAGGTTTGATGAACTCGGGGTAGATAATCGACTTGAGAATACCTCCAATGAAAGCAGTGTTGAGACCATGGCCCGCAACATCTCCTACTAGGATTAGAAAGCGCTTTTCACCTATCTTGATGATATCGTAGTAATCTCCGCTGAAATCGAGATGCGATGCGGCAATGCTGCTGACGTGAAAGTCCACCCGCTTGTCTTTAGGAATGGATACATTCCGCTGAAGGGCTTTCTGAAACTCGGCCCCCAATTCCAGTTCTTTCTCGATTTTCTCCCGTACTATGCGTTCCTGCTTGCGTGTTTGATAGTACTTCTCTGCCTTTCGCAGCTCTATGATAAGTCGTTCCCTGTCCCATGGCTTGAGCAGGTAGGCAAAAATATCGCTATTGAGCAGTTTCTCAATGTCCTTCATCTCGGTGTAGCCGGTAAGAACCAATGCTACCGCATCCGGCTGCAGAGACTTGAACCGCCGCAGGAACTCGTCGCCCTTCATCCCAGGCATGCGTTGATCGCTGATGACTATGTGCACCTCCAGATCGTCTGCCTCTACCCGCCGTTCGGCCTCAGCGGCCGACTCCGCACTCACGATCTCCAGGCCCTGCTCGCTGCACCATGAGCGGATATTGCGCCCCAGCGAGTTGAGAATTTCCGGCTCGTCATCCACCAGCAACACTGCAGGTCTGTTCATGCATTCTCCTCCGTTGTTTTTAATGGGATAGTGACGATGAAGGTGCTTCCTTCACCGACGATACTCTCAACTTCAATGGTCCCGCCATGACGCTGAATGATCCCTTGAGAAATGGAAAGCCCCATACCCGTACCATTGCCAATGTCCTTGGTTGTAAAGAAGGGATCAAAAATCTTACTGCGAATCTCCGCCGGCATTCCGGAACCCGTGTCACTTATCCTCACAGTCACCACATCATCATCCGTCTCGGACTCCACTCTCACCGTTCCAGAGGAATCGATCGACTGTGCCGCATTCACTAAAATATTTATAAAAACCTGGGTTAGCTGCATCTGGTTGGCCAGCACCGGCGGGAGATCCCCAAGGCGGGTCTCGACATCGCAAGTGTACTTGAGCTCGTTCCAGCTTATTTTGAGCGCCTTTTTGATCGCTTTGTTCACATCGATTTCTTCGAACGAGAAATCGTCCATCCGGGCGAAATTTCTCAGATCACCAACAATATCCCGGATTCTCTTCGTTCCCTGGATCGTCGCGTCAAGCAGAGGGGCAGTGTCCTCTAGAATAAAATTGAGGTCGTTCGAATGCTTGATTTCCCGCAAATCGGCGACCATTTTCAGGGCAGCTTCGTCGTTTTCGGAAAGCAAAGAGTCCTCGAGCTTCTCCTCTATCTCAAGAATTCGGCTGAACACCTGCAAATACTCACTTAGGGTGTCGAGATTGCTCATGACATAACCCACAGGATTGTTGATTTCGTGGGCGATCCCGGCGGAGAGTTGGCCGATCGAGGCGAGCTTCTCCTGCTGCAATATGGTTTCGTTTGCCTTCTCGAGCTCTTTCAACGACCTGCTTAGCTCCTGTGTACGCTCATCCACCAGGTGCTCCAACTTTTCAGAGTAGTTAGCGAGGTGCTGTTTTTTTTCCTCAATTTCCTCTTCCATCGAGTTGAAGAGCTTCGCGAATACTGCAAACTCGTCGTTCGAGTTGATCTCCACCCTTTGCTGAAATTCTCCATTCTCGAGATGAGCAGTGGCATTCATGAAGATCCGCAGCGGCCTGAGTACTCGACGGGTGAAAAAGAAGAACATCACCAGGGCAAGCAGGAGAAAAAGAATGATATTCTGAACCAACATACTTCGCACGAGCACACCTAACCCCGTCTGCAGGTAGTGCACGTCCGCCCGAATATATAAAACATGGGAAATGTTCGTCCCCATAGTCGTTACGTACTCGGTTCCCCGTATCGGAACGCTGTAGACAAACAGTTCGTCCCTTAAATCTTCAGTCGAATCGTAGAGCAGCTGACTGTTTAAGACATTCTTCACGGTTTTGTGCATCTTCACCTCTCCGATTTCCCCGGAGCGGGAGGAAGCCACAATGGTCCCGGACCGATCGTAGACGCGGATGAGCTCGATTTGCCGGCAACTGCCGATATTCTCTATAAGCCGCTGGACGTCTTTTGTACTCCTGGAATTCAGGAGGGGGGCAATTGCCCAGTCGAGGGAGGACGCAAGGGTCTCCGTCTGCTCCCTCACCTGACGTTTGACCATCGAGTCGATGTGGTAGTTGAAGAAAAGCACGAGAGTCACTACTGCCACGACTCCAAAGAGAACGATAAAAAGAATGAAACGCGAGCGCAGCGAAACGGTACTCTCCATCTTCTCAACCTGCTCCTTGTATTCGGTCACACTATTCCATTAAACGACGGACTACCTGCTCGGTGTACACATCCTCGAGGTCTATGTCCTCAATAGATGACCCATGATCTTCGATAAAGATCTTCATCTCCTCCAGTCGTTCGATAAAACCACGAGAGGCGAAAATCTGCGCATTCTCTTCGATACTGTAGAAATGAAAACTCTCGAAGAAGGGGGTGAATTCGTCCTCTGATAGCCCTTCGTTTTCCGCCATGAGCGGGCACGCATACTCGGGATACTCCCGTATATAGGCCAGCGCCTCGTACCAGGCTTCGAAGACCGTGTAGATGTCCCGCTCCCTCTCCCGCAGTGACGTGCTGCGTACCACCAGCACATCCTCCATGTAGCCGGGTGCATCGGCGGTGGTCCACACGATCGTTCCCTCGCCCTGCTCCGCCGCCTGGCTGAGATAGGGATCGTAGGTAAAACAGCCGTCCACCTCACCTGCTACGAATAGCTCCATTGCCCCCTTGCTCGTCGCCGGAACGATCTGCAGCTCCTCCTCCTCGACCTCGTGCTCCTGCAGCATCTTGTTCAAGAGGAAGTGCTCGTCGGTGTTCACCTCTACGGCTATTCGGCTTCCAGGAAGGTTCTCGGGAATTCGAAAGCCCTTGCGTACGACCAGACCGTCGCTTCCGAGGACCGTGTCGGCAGTAAGTGTTATCTTTGCCTGCTCTCCCTTGCCGTGATAGTAGAGCGCATTGAAATAGGTGGCGTGAGAAATATCGGTTTTTCCCTTGTAGAAGTTGCTCATGTTATCGCGCCAGACCGAGTAGCGCACGAACTCCACCTCCACATCGTCGAAGAAACCCTGCTCTTCGGCAACATACCAGACCTCGCAGGGCGGCCAGTCGTTTACACCTATGCGAATGGGCACTGAATCGTCAGCACAGCTCCCCAGCACGAGAGAAGCGAGAACAGCAAGGCCGAACGCTGCGGCAATTCCATTCGGTCGTGTCGTGTAGTTCATGTGTGCTCCTTTCCCTCTTCTTCATCGATAAAAAGCAAGGCAAAGAGTGGATCCTGCTGCCGCAAGAGTCGAAAACGGCTTTGGTAGTTGCGACCGGCGATGTGCAGAGACACTAGTAACTGTTTCTCCGGTGATACGAGGTTTCCCTTCAGCTCCTCATATGCCCCATCTTCGAGGAGAGAGGAGAGATTATCAGGCAAGGTACCATCGATATCATCTATCACAGCGAGGCGAAATTTGTGGTTTGCACAGACAATTCGAAATTCCTCGTCGAGACAGGCCACGGGTGTGCGAACCTCCTCTACGAGCGCGGTCGTTACTTCGAGAACCTTATCGTCTCTGCTCACACCATCGCCGTCATCCACATATCGATGGTGCTTTATGATAGGTTCCATATCGCGGGCGTTCTGCTGCATCGTCCGGAAGTGTTCGATAGCCTCGTAAATTATCTCCCTGAGCCTTTCCTCGTCCCAGGGTTTCGTTACTAATCGAAAGACCCCTCCCTTGTTAATCGCCTGTATGAGCCCGTTTGTTTCGACGTAGCCGGTAATGATAATCCGCACGATCTCAGGGTACATCCACTTTATCTTTTCCAGCAGCTCAATTCCGTTCACTCCGGGCATGCGGGCATCGCTCAAAATAACATTCACATCATTTCCTTCGAGCACTTTAAGAGCTTCCTCCGCACTGCCGGCCGTGAGAAGGGTAAAGCATTCGCGGCGCAAACGACGTCTCAGAGCCCGAAGTATTTCCTGCTCATCGTCGACGAGGAGAACCTGAATTTCACCTACTGCATCCATACACTGTAAAACCTTCTATACTTTCGATTTTTTCGTCCTGGGTTATGCAATTATTATATAAGCAAATTACGTGCCATTTACTGTGATGTGTGGTATTTTTTTAACTTTCTATAGAGGGTCGCAACGCCGATGCCGAGCTGCTCCGCTGCCTTCCTCCTGTTACCCCCATTCGATTCGAGGGCTATTTCTATCACCTTTTTCTCCTGATCTTCAAGAGTTAGTGCAGGTGCAGTCGTCCCCTGCATGCCCTCGAACTCCCCCCGATGAAGCTTTTCGGGCAGGTCCGATCGGCTGATCTTATTGTTCTGACAAAAGGCAATGACGTGCCCCGCCACGTTTTGTAATTCCCGCACGTTCCCCGGCCACGAATAAGAACCGAGACTTTCAAAGACACCATTTTCGATGTAGGGGAGCGTGTCCGCCAGGCTGAATTGCGCCAGGAAATAACGGAAAAGGAGGATGATGTCCTCATCCCTTTTGCGGAGAGGAGGCACTTGAAGAGCGATCACATTAAGGCGGTAAAAAAGATCTTCCCGAAATTTTCCGTTTTGCACCTCCTCCTCGAGATTACGGTTGGTGGCCGCGAGCACTCTCACATCGACCGTTCGCGTTTTCGTGCTTCCAACAGGCCGAACTTCACGCTCCTGAATGCTGCGCAGCAGCTTCGACTGGGCGGGAGGCGGCAACTCTCCGATCTCATCAAAGAATAGTGTTCCCCCATTGGCTGCACGTATTAAGCCGTCATGAGAGGCCTGCGCACCGGTAAAGGCCCCCTTAACGTGTCCAAACATCTCACTTTCGAAGGTTGAATCGTTTATCGCCGCACAGTCCACAGCAATGAAATTTTTCTCGGCGCGGCTACTCTGCCGGTGTATCTCCCTGGCAACCAGTTCCTTTCCGGTACCTGTCTCTCCCATGATGAGTACGGACGAATCGGTCTTGGCAACCCGGCTGATCGACTCCTTGAGACTCAGCATAACCATCGAATTACCGATGAGGGCACGGTTCTTAGAAGAAAAGCCCAGTTGCTCGCTAAGGCGTGCATTCTCCCGGTCTAATTGCCAGAACCGGTAGAGCTGATTGACTCTCTTAGGCAGTTTCTCCCTCAGGTATTCCTTCTCTATAAAATCTGAGGCTCCGATCTGCGTCGCTTTTACCGCATCCTGTATAGTCCCGTATCCTGTCAAAATGAGAACGTCGATATGAAAATATTTCATTTTGATAGTCTCGAGGAGGTTTATCCCTTTAATATCGGGAAGCCGCATGTCGAGGATCAGTGCGTGCACGGTATTTTTTTCCAGATACTCAAGAGATTCCTTCCCCGACTGTACTCCAAAAATGCCGTATTGCGAACTCCGGAACAGTCGCTTAACCGTGCGCAGAACTTCAGGATCATCATCCACCACAAGTATTTTAAACTGATCGCTCATAGTTCCAATGTACGACATCTCTTTTTTTCATGCAATAAAAGAAATGGCACACTTATTGCTTTATAGTTTCCATGATCCATTCCACAGAGACACACAAATACAAGAATACTGAATATTCCAATTTTTTGGGAAAACCGGGAGTACTCTTTGTGGACGATGAACCGCAGGTCCTCGAATCAATAAAAAGGGCATTCCGCAAAGTATCCGAAATAGCTGTCTTCACTACGGCGGACCCGAAAGAAACCCTAGACATCGTCCGCTTCGAACAGATCTACCTGCTCATAACAGACCAAAAGATGCCCGGCTTGCAGGGTACCGAACTTCTCAGAAAAGCGAAAGCGATGGCACCCCACATGGAATTAGGAATTCTCACCGCATATGCGGACGTCGATTTAGCACAGGTTTCTATTAACGAAATCAAAGTTCGATACCTTTTTTCAAAGCCCTTTCATAACCGAAATCTCGTCGAGAAGGTACTGGACGCAATAGCGAATGTCGATCAGCAGATAAAGAGGTACCGGGAACAAGAGTCAGTAAAATTGAGAAGAGATGAGCTTGAAAAGGAAAACAGGAAGCTCATAGACTTTGCCGCCGAAAAGCAACTGGAGGATGATGTCTTGAAAAATAGCTACAAGGCATTGATTCGCATAGGAAAAACACTGAACAGAGAACGGGACGAACGACATATTCTAAAGCTCGTGCTCTCAACGGCGATAGAAACTACAGGGGCGGATGCGGGAACAATCTACACTATTGATGAAGACGCCGAAGAAAAACAACAACTGCGTATTGACTACTCCTATTCGTTTTCAACGGACGTTCCTTTAGAAGACGAAACTCTCCTAGTAAATTTGAACAGCATCGTCGGATACGTAGCCTCGACTGGGAAGATCCTAAATATCCCCGACGTACACGATCTACCCGCATCCGTTCCGTTTTCATTCAACGACTACTTCGAAAGGAAAACTGGGTACGTCACTTGCTCGATGCTGGTATTACCGATGATCGACCACAACGATGCAATTGTAGGAGTTGTAGAACTGGTCAACAAGAAGAAAGATATTGACGACAGGCTCGAAAAGAAATCGGATATTAACAAAAGGGTGATTCCCTTCGACGCCGAATCACAGGTTTTCGTGGAAACACTCGCCGCGATGGCGGGTATTTTGCTCAAGCGCAACCGATCCCTATGGAGATCTGAAAAACTGCTAGGGGATCTTATTAAGACACTCGTGGAAACAATAGAATCGCGGGATCCCGCAACCGTCGGCCACTCCGATAGAGTCACACAGAAGGCCGCCTCGATCGCCAAAAGAATCAACGAAAAAAGAGAGGGAATTTTTTCAACAACGATGCTCGACGAAGAGACTCGGTCCTCTCTTCACTACGCGGCACTTCTGCACGAGATGGGAAAAATATTTATCGACCCAGATGTCTTCTTCAAGGACAAGAAGCTCTACCCTGAACAAATGGCCCATCTCATGCTTAAACTCGATTACCTCTATCGCTATCAGGAGCTGATCTATACAGAGCAGAAGCTGCAGCTTATGAACTCGCGAAACGGTTTTCGCCGGGATCATCTCATCAAAGAGGTAGAGAAGGAAGAGTCCGAACAACTGCTTAAAATTCAGGAAATAAGGAAAGAACTGGAAGATCTCAACGAACCCACATTATACCGTGTTGGACATGAAGAAAAGATTGAGTCTATAAAAAGAGAGCTGAAGACCTTCAAGGTGTTAAACCTGCAGAACAACCATTTCGATATACTCACTGATAAAGAAAAATTTGCACTTTCGATTAAACAGGGCAGTCTTACTGCGGAAGAGAAGAGGAGTTACGACAACAGGGTCCAATACAGCTACGATTTCCTACAACGCATCGAGTGGCCAAAACCCTATAGCCTTGTCCCCTCGATCGTACTCAAGCTCCACGAAAAGACACTCGATGCGAAAGGTTCTTATGACTTGAAAACGGACCCTGTCGCGCTATGCGCCAACATCATTGCGGCAGCGGACATAATGGACGAACTCACAAGCGTGCGTCGACCACACAAAAAGGTAATGAACAGAAATGAAGCCGCCCTAGCCATACAGTTCAAAGCATCAAAACAAGCTATAGATCAGGACATTGTCGACTTGCTTCTACAAGAAGAGGAATAGTTTACGGATGGGAGAAGGTAATTACAAGAATGAAGAGAATAACCTTGCGTGGATATACGCGGAGGAAAGCGAAGACTTCTCCGAACAACACATATGAATAATATTATAATGTGAAATAATATAATACTTACTGTCCCGGCCGGCCACTTGCCGCCGGGACAGCTTCTTTTTCTTCATCCGGGGGAGTTTTCTCACGGAAAGATTCTTTGCGTTCCCTTTCATTATGAAAAAGTTTCCATGATAGGCTATCATTCTGAGAGTCCAATGAAGTCGGATTCCAGTTCTCGCGGCATTGTCGCGGACACTCCAACTGTACCGATTTACGAAATTAAGCCATTTTTTTCCAGAAATAACAATTCATAACCCAAAAACAACTGCACCAATGTGGAATTCTGCAATTTGGCACATGTCTTGCAATGTAATAGGTAAGAGGAAAAATGAATAATTCAACGATAATCCCACATTCCGCACCACTTAATCCAAAAAATAGATTTTTTCGAAGGGCGGACCTAAGCATCTGACGATTGTGTTGTGGTCCTCATCCATATTCATAACCATGTTTTCCGTTCGGCGTTCATCTTCAAAGGTGAAAAGCAGCACGTTTTCGAAAATCTGAAAGATCCAACGTATGGTCGGATTGTTGTAAGACTTTCCCTTTTGGTTCTTGATCGTCTCACCCTGCTCTTTGAGGGCGCTCCGAAGTTTTCTCTCTGCAAGAGCATATACCAACAGTGAGAGGGCCATCACCATAAGAAGGGCCATTATTCTCTTCGGACTCTTCAAATACATGCTCTCTGCGTAAAACATCGGGTCTTTTAAAAAGCGAAAACCTCTTTCGACAGAGATGCCTTGGGATTTATAGACCTCGAGCAGCTGTTTGGCCGAGAGTTTCTCAGGATCACTCTCGTTTGTAGCGATGATAAACATGCCCTTAAATGCGCGCTTTCGTTCTATCGCCTCGATGTCTTTCTCCAGTTCTCCGCGTATATACCAACTCTCACCGGCAGGCTCTTCATTGGCGCTCGGCCTGCCTTTCTTTCCGTAGTGAAGTTTTCTCTCAACGTGGTAAGTGAGGGTGTGATAGCGCAATTTCTTCTCGAAGGTTTTTGCCGCATCCAGGGCATCGGCTTCACAGGCAAAAGGTTTGTTGCTCAGATGCCATAGTTTTTTTCCGTTCTCTTCGCTCGCTTTCTCTATATTCTTTTCTAAGGTGGTATTTTCACGCTCATAGGCCTGTTCTGAGAAAACGAGCAGCCACCGCTGATCTACATCTCCATAGGTGTTTTTTACTTCCTTTACGGAATACCCGTTCCCGAAATCGCTCATCTGTTCTCGGTCTACGGCGAGAATGTGCTCTTTCGCCTTCCCTATGGTCTCCGGAACTCGGGTAACCCATTTTACTCCGTCAAGTTCTTTCAGTGTTTCCTTGGTGTAGAGAGCGCCGTCGGCAACAAAGTAAGGAAGTTCTTTTTCATTGAATTGATTTCGATACTCCTTAATACTTTTTCGAAAACTGACTTTGTCGTTCGAATTGCCGCTTAATGCCTCGATCCACACCGGAATAGAGGAAGCGTAAGTGGTCATCATCGAAAGGACGACTTGATTTAGATCCGGGGCGTTGTCTTTCGAGTAGCCCTTGGTAATATCTACGACATGCGGCTGATCTTCCGTCCCTTCTTCGCTCTCATAGGCGCCGTGAAGGCTAAAGGTGGTCGAGTCGAGGTGGACAAAACGATGCTCAATTCCATACCTCTTCAGCGCTTGTGAGGCGACTTTGTAGAAGAGCTCGGTAATTCCTTCCTCATAAAGGGCCTCCAGTGCAGTTCCGAGAGAGTCATCGTGAAGGTCTTCCGCCTTTATCCCCTCTCCGAGGAGTAATTCGGTAGGCCTGCTTTTGTAAAACTGGGGTGTCAGATATAGTGCACGGCCGGTAAAACCGAGGGCGTTTACTATCATCGCCTCCGTTGCTTTTCCGACACTAACTTTTCGTTTCGGCCTCTCGACAAGTTCGTCTATTTTTTCAGCTATGCCAATTTCTTTGCATATACCGGCTACGATACCAAGATGTTGTAAGAGTTTTCCTTCTTTCTTTGCCATACTTCCCTCCCTTAAGAGAAAGTATGAAGGGTAATCTGGTTAATGAATACTAGACGGATTTTTAGTATTTCTGTATTAATTAATAATATCAACTTCACAACTGCGGAAAGTCGGGATAATCACACTAATCATTATTTCGATAATCCTTATGGCACTAATCGGCTGCGGCGATGTCCAAAGCGGCGGTGCTGTAAGCATTCTGGAAATACAGACAGAAAGCCAAACAAGCAACAGTATAGGAGTAGAGATCAATCAGGATAGCTACACGCTTTCCACGGGAGAGCCACAATCAATCGCTAACATATCTGTAAGCATTCAACCGCGTGTGCCAGTCAACGGGAACTACACATACCAGCTTTGCTTCCACGGAGAAGTTATAAAGAATGGTAATTTTCCTGATTCGGGTATTATACCGATGACAACACCGGAAGGAATAAAAGAAGGTGAGTACAGGCTGGATATTCTGGTAATGAATGGAGAGTCTGCAGGGTCCGACTCATGCAGACTCTTAGTTCAGTAAGAATGAATCGTAGGGGAATATGCAAATCGGCGAGTACATCGGTTTGCAATAAATACAAAGAAAGGAGATTTCGTATGAAATGGAAACTGTTAACAGTGGTTATTTTAGCTGTGGCACTTATCGGTGCTTGCACAAGCCCCATGGCGCAAATGGGATTGACAGGTGGAGATGATGCAGAGACAAGTGCAGAAGGAGAAAAAGGCACTCTTCTTTTCAGCATCGGCGGTGAGCCCAATGCTAAAACCTTTATTCCTAACGAGAGCACTGAAATCGAAAGTTTTGATATCAGCGGCTCGGGGCCCGAAGGCGCCTCATTTACCGTGGAAGGCTTTGATGGGTCAGGCTCGATAGAAAAGACCCTTGCCGCCGGCTTATGGACAATACAGGTTATCGGAAACAACAACCAGGAAACGGCAGTTGGTTCAGGACAGACGACCGTGACGCTTGTTTCCGGCGAAACTACAAATGCATCGGTTACGGTAACTCCGGTTGAGGGGAACGGCACATTTGACTTGAGCATCAACTGGGATCCGGATGTAATCTTTGGTGATGCCACGGTGAGTGCAACCATTACCCCGATGGGGCAATCTGAAGAGTCTATAACCGACAATGACATTTCAGACAACAGTTTCGACCTATCGGAAGAGCTCGAGACCGGTTACTATCTCCTGAGCTTTGTTCTTTCCGACGACACAGGAGATACCGTTTACGGATTCGTAGAATCTGTCCAGATGGTTGGGGGCCTGATAACTACAGGAACCCTAGAAATTACTGACGAGATGGTAAATACCGTCTACAGCGATTTTAATCTCGATGTCGTCCAAAATATGAACGATCCCATAGAAATCAGCATGAGCGCCTCTCCCGGACCGGTAGTGGAGATCGGAGATTCTGTTGAATTGTCTGCTACTCCGGATCCCGCCGATGATGGAAGCTACAACTACAGCTGGTACGTAGATTCAGAATTGGTAACTGGGGAAACTGAATCTTCGATTACTCTTGAATCCCTGGAATCTGGTGTGCACACCGTCAATGTAGTGATCAACAACGGCGAGAGCATGAGTTCTGCGAGCGCACAGGTCGAAAGTCGCGGAACTGTCGTTGCAGACAGAGAATCCATCCAGACCGCCATCGACAACGCATCTGCGGGCGACACCCTCTACGTGCAGCCGGGGACTTACGAGGAACAGATAGTAATAGACAAGGCCATCACGCTCAAAGGGCCGAATGCAGGCAATGCAGGTAGCGAGAACAGAAGCGCTGAAGCGATCATCCAGGGAACCGACGAGGGAGATAGTACCTTTGCATACGATTGGGAAAAGCTTGTTGAGGTTACCGTAGACGGCGTCGTTGTAGACGGGGTGATGCTCGACAACAACGGCGACAACACCTACGGCTACGGATTCTATACCGATGCAAGTGATGTAGTGCTCAAGAACAGCATCATCGAGGGGTTCGGTGGCGTAGCCGTATTGTTCGATGAACCCGGCTCTGGTGGTACCTTAACCAGAAATAATATCCGTAATTCGCTTGGAACCGCTGAATATGGTGGGGATTATTATGCTTATGGTATGGGAGCTGCTGTCTACACAAGTGTTGCCGAGGTAAGCGAAAACATCATAGGCAACGTCATGCTTGGTGTACAGATTCAACCCTGGAGCAATACCGACAGTGGTGTGTTGGAGAACAACGAAATCACGGCCTACAAGAACGGTATCTACTACAACGGTTCGAGCGGCAGTGATGACAGGAACTGGCAAATAAAGAATAACACCATTTCTTCTGTCTGGGTGTCCGACATAGACTCGGGATGGAACTCGTTCATAGAAACCAATAATGTACCCAACGACACAAAAGAATGGATGGGAGTGCGTTTCCGGTCAACAAGCGGAACCAATCTGGTGACATTCGAGAATAACGAGATCGAAGGGCCCTCTGATCCTTCGAACTGGTCGGCAGTGGAAGGAATGCGCTTTCGCAATATTCGTGAAGGTTTCGACCCCTCCGGCATAACCAGCAACTCAATTAGCACTGTTGAAGTCGGAGCAAGACGTTACCTCGAAGAAGGTCAACCTTCCGCCGTGGATTTACAGGTACTGCTGGATAATAATGATTTTACCGAAGGGAGCCAAGCGTTCGAAAGTGTGATAACGGTTCCCGATCAGGTAAGTGCTAACAGAATCCTAGAAGGCAC
>JAIPGG010000121.1 GCA_021736255.1 Spirochaetales bacterium
TCAAGGATTTTTTTGGTAGCCATACTGCCTCCTAGTCTATTACGATAGGAGTAGCATTTCATAGTCTTTTTCATATTGTCTAGTACTAGGCTTTTGTTTACTAGTCAGCTGTTAAGTAGCATATGCGTTTGCCCTGCCCAAGAACGGGCTGTTGACATACGGTAGGGGGGTATAGTATATTCCTCTAAGAGATGCTCCCTGAGTATAAGGAGGAAAATAATTATGCATGCATGGGGTTGGGGTTCCGGCATGGGCTGGGGCTTTGGAGGCGGAATCATATCGCTTCTGGTGATTGCAATAGTAATCGCAGGAATTATATTTCTTGTCCGCTGGCTCGCCCAGCAGTCAGGCGATAGCGCGTCACACCATTCACAAGTTTTCGGAAAAAACGCAAAGGATATTCTCGATGAGCGTTACGCCCGGGGCGAGATATCCCGTGATGAGTATCATGAAATGAAATCAGAAATCAAAAAATGAAGCCAAATCAAAATACTGGAAATATTGCGGTCGGAAGATTATCATTGTGTAAGAATGTCTCGGAATGATGAAAAACGTATAATAGATCTCCTCTCTCAGGCGGATCTTGTCTCCGAACTGAAAGCCGAAGATATCCACACTATTGCAGAGAAAAGCAGTTTTCACCGCTATCAGGACGGAGAACCGGTATTCTCTGAGGGTGATCCGGCGAAATCCCTCTATATAGTAGAATCGGGAGAGGTGATCGTCCAAAAATCCGACGAGGAAGGCAGGGCCAGTGATATCGCTCGTTACGTACAGGGAAATATCTTTGGAGAACTGGACCTTTTCACCTCTGCGAAACGTGCCGCTTCAGCGATAGCAGGGGGAGAAACCAGCATCCTCGAATTTCCAGAGCGGGAAACCCGATTTTCTGAATTCCTGGAAGAAGAACCGGCAATATCGGCCAAAATGCTTCACAGGATTCTGGTCGAGACGGCAGGTCGCATCCGCAGAACCAACGACCTGGTAAAGGAAAACTCGCCTCTCGTGCAGGAACTGCAGAAACAGGTCTACCGGGACAAACTGACGGGGCTGTACAACCAGGTATTCCTCGCAGAACGCCTGCGGGAATGGGGCGAAAAAGAGAGGAGATCCTTTGCTCTGTTTATTTCGAAGCCGGACAATTTCAAGGCCTTGAACGACACCTACGGCCACGAGGCAGGAGATCTTGCCATCAAAATCATGGCCCGCCGACTGCGGGATTTTATCGGTGATGATGAACGCTGTGTCCGATACAAGGGAAACGCTATGGCGGTTCTTGTCCCTGGGATTTCCCGGGATGAAGCGAAAGAACAGGCCGAGCAGATCAGGAACTTTCTGAACCGGCTCGATGTAAGCGAAGCTGCCGGCGGGAACGATTTTCGGATAACGGCCAGCATCGGTGTCTCGTTGTATCCAGGATTTCCTGGCACGGTCGAGCAAATGCCGGCGGCTACTCACGAACTGCCCCTCGAGGGCAGGGCCCGGGGAGGAAATAGAATCCTTTTCACCGGAGAACCGGGAACAGGAGGCAGTTAATCGTGACAAGAACTCCTGTAGATGTACTAAAATCCATCGACATGCTCTCCTCCCTCTCTACGCAGGACCTCAATCACCTGTATTCCCTGATGAACACGGAAGAGTACCGGAAGGAAGAAAGGCTCTTCACGGAGGGGGAGGCCGGCGAAACGATGTATATCGTTCTCTCGGGCTCCGTCTCCATATCGGTCCGCACCCAGGACGGTGCTGTCCTTGAACTGGCGGAAATTTCTGAAGGGAGCTTCTTCGGAGAAATGTCGATTTTCGACAGCGCCGCCAGGTCTGCGACCTGCTTTCCCAAAAGCGACACCACGGTACTCAGCCTCAATGCGAATGATTTCTACGAATTCATTCAGAAACGGCCTGCAGCAGGGATCAGCATCATGCAGAATATGCTGAAGACCACAACCCAGCGACTCACTTCAACAGGCGCCTTTTTATCGGATATGGTCACATGGGGAGAAAAGGCCAGGACCCGTGCCATTACCGACGACTTCACCGGTTTATACAACCGCCGTTTTCTCGATCAAGCCGGAGAAGAACAGTTAACCGAAGCAAAAAACGAAGGCACTCCCCTCTCGCTTGTCATGCTGGATCTCGATCATTTCGGAACTCTGAATAATGAATACGGCCAGGCCGTAGGAGATCAAGTAATTCTAGCTGCTGTTGCTGTATTCAAGCGTATTTTTGAACAGAATGTGGTTGCCGTCCGTTACGGCGGAGACGAGTTTACTTTTCTACTCAAAAAGACCTCCCCGAGCCGGGCCCTCGATTACTGCAACCAACTCCTGAAAGAACTGGCCACAATCGATCTTCTAAAAAACCTAGGGGGAGCGGTCAATCAGGTTTCTGCAAGTATCGGGATAGCAGGATTTCCCGACAACGGAGAAACCGTCGCCGGACTGATGGAAAAGGCGGACAAAGCCCTCTACCAGGCCAAAGAAGCCGGCAGAAACAGAGCCGCCGTATGGATCGAACCGGAAAAGAATCTTCGAAAAAGCAAGATCGACAGCCTAAAAACCAGGAACCTAATCATAGAACGTATATTTGAAGCAGTGAGCGAACATGATAATTTCCTTATGATAGGACATAAAGACCCGGATGAAGACTGCATTTCGTCAATGATCGCAATGGCTCTTCTTATCAATAAATTCGCAAAAACCGTATATCTCATGATTCCAAGAAAAATCAACGAGAACTTTCAATATCTCCTCAACATTTCCCGGTTCAATGACATAGGTATTATTTACAACGACCAGGAGCCTCCAAAGAATATTTCCACGGTTTTTATCATGGACACCCCCAAACCGGATATGATCGAGTCATTTCCCGGCTCAACTGCCGTTATGGAGAACGAAAGTATCATCAAAATAGAGATAGACCACCACCTCGGTGCCGACAGCGATTATTCAGGGGACCACGGCTATTGCCTTGTCGATGAGGCTTCCTCTGCAAGTGAACTAGTAGGCCTCCTTGCCTTCAAGCTCGATAATTATTCAGAGATGGTCGAAGCCTTTTCTATTGAGGAAATATTTTCGAGAAACTTCGTCCTCGCTGTTCTGACCGGTATCATCGGTGATTCGAAAATGGGGAAATACCTGAAGACCAGAAGAGAGAAATGGTTTTACCATCTGTTCAGCGAATTGTTCAATGAGATGTTGAGTCAAAAGACCCATCAGGACTCGAGGAATTTCTCCACCATGGATCAGGTCTTTGCCGAGCTGCAGCGGCTGTCCAAGGAAGAAGATGAATGTTTCCGTACCATGATGGAATCACGGGTTTCCGTGTCGGACCGGATCGCGTCGATAATTATCGGCAGAGAAGCCATGAAAGAGATCAACTCCCGGTTCGACTATGACACCATCGTCTCGGTAGCCCGGTATGCAGCGGATGTCCTCGCTGAATCGAGCCGGGTGCTCAGCCTTATTGTCTACCCCGACAGTTCCGGTGATAAAGAACTCATACAGTTCCGGGTCCGCCGCAGTCAGTCGTACAAGGACCTCGATTTGCGGACAATCCTCAGCGCCTTCTCCATTGAAAACGGCGGCGGACATCCCGGAGCCATCGGATTCCGCATACCGGAAAATGAGGTGCCGGATATCCGGGAATACTCCCTGAAGCTCATTAAAGATCTGGAAGCACTGATGAATGATGGGAAAAAGGACTGAAAGCCAGGGACCGTTCCGGCCTTTGAATCATTGTCCGGAGGGTCTGATCCCTCCCAGTTCGGATTCGGAAAGTTGTAACTCAATAGCTGCTACAGCACCATTATCATTGTAGAGATTCAGGGTCCCCCTGTGCTGGTCCACGAGGGCCTTCACGATGGTAAGTCCAAAGCCAATGCGTTCACCACTGAGGACCTCCTTATCCAGCCCGCGGCCGGAATCAGCTACCTTCACGAAAAGAGTAGAAGCGCCGTCCCCTGTGGCAATACCTATATGTATGTACGGAAAAGTGCCGGGAGGAAAGGCATACTTGGCTGCATTCGTAATAAGTTCATTGAGCATCACACCAATCGTTACAGAAAATCGGTTGGAGACGGTCAAATCATCTATCTCCAGGTCGATAGTTCCGTCGAGAAGGATTCCCCGTTCTCGAAGATCAACAGCAATCTGCTCGACAAGAGGCCGCAGCCGTACTTCGAGAAAGCTCTCCTGCTGGTAGAGCCGCTTATATATCTCGGTCATTACCGAGACTCGATTGCTTGCCTCTTCGAGGGCCGTCTTGGTTTCCGGGGCATCGCTCTGCATTGCCTGAAGCGAGAGCAGTGATTTGACAAAACTCATGTCATTCTTTATCCGGTGGTGAACCTCGCTCATCAAGAGCTGCCGCTCCTTAAGATGGGACTGCAGCCTCTGCCGCATCGTATTAATCGCCTCAACCAGCCGCTGTATTTCATCCTGATAATCGCGCTTGCGCTTTAGCCGCAGCTCTTCTTCCGTATCAGCAAACTCTGCTGCCTGCAGACTCCGAGCAATGGTTTCCAGGTGTCGGCCGATTTGCCGGTGGAAAAGAACAGAGACAATAAAAGCGATAACAAAAGCTATCAGTAAATGCCAGAGGGCCGAGAACAGCTCGATTCGGAGGACATCCCGTCTGAGTCCTTCCTGATCTATGTAAATACGGAAGGTCCCCACTTCGATGCCGCGCCCTCGGCGTGAATATTCCAATACCCTGCTCTCTTTCCTGAACTGCCCGGTCTCTTTCACCCCGGAAAAAAAGCTCTTCCCCTCCTCGCTTACAACCTCCACCCGTTCGATATATTGGAATCGTACTATGGCTTCCAGTTGCCTTTGTAAAAGAGAATAATCGGTTAACCAGAGGCTGGAGACAATCGCCGGCAGGTGGCTCTGTTCTATCTGAAGCAGCTGACGGCTAAGCCGGTCGGTCTCTCTTTTGTAAGAATAAAAGCCTTCAAACAGGATAAGTACAAGACTTATCCCCAACACGAGGAAAAAGGCCAGGAGGGTGAATCGAACACCTACAGAGCTCCGCCAGTTAAGATGCATATCCCGCTCCCCTGCCGTTCTAGTGTGAAGCCTGATTCTTCAGGGAAATACCGTAGGAGTTCATCACTTCCCTGAATATTCTTTGGTATGTTCCGTCCTCTTTCATCTGCCGGAGAACGCGCGCGATATCGTCGGTTCGTGCTTCATGCTTTTTATGGACGTAAAGATACATCTTCCTCTCGGCCAGAGGCGGTTCGAGATGGGAAATCCCTTCCAGCCCCATCTCCTGAAGCACGGCATAGCCGGTTAGCTTCGAATACAGGGCAATATCGATCCGGCCCATGGAAAGCATCCGGAACAACTCTTTTTCCGTCGGAACCTTGGCAGCAGAGGCAAAGTCTTCGGTATGATTCTCCAGGATCTTCCAGCCGCGAACCAGACCAATATCGAGATCGCGGATACTCTCCCATCCATCGATAGGAAAGGAGTGCCTCGAGAAGGCCACAAATTCCATCGTCATATTCGGCTCGGGAACCCTCCGCAGGTTCGGATACTGCTGCTGCATACCCGCGATTCTGTTTGCCTCGGCATCGAGGATTCCTTCATTTACATCGACCAGCGATTTTTCGGTGGGAGTAAAGACAATCTCCATTTCTATTCCCAGACGCCGAAAGGCCTCGGTAAACAGCCGGTCCAAAAAACCGGTTCCCCGATCGTTGGACAAGAGATTCTGATACGAGGTGCTTATGAAAAACGGCTGTTCAGCCCGGAGATTGGGGGCCGAAAAGATTACGAGAAAAATGATGGTCAAAGGGAATAGTTTTATAAATCTCTCCA
>JAIPGG010000031.1 GCA_021736255.1 Spirochaetales bacterium
GGACATCATGAACGGGATGGACGAGGTCGAAAGCATCAAAATCAAAGACTACGGTGAAATCGACAGCGAAGAACCGGTTGCCCTGTGGTCCATGCGGACCTACCTGGAGGATCTCTTCCTTCCTCCCACGATCTGGAAAGACGGAAAGGCCGTCGAAGTCGATCCCTTTACCGGCGAGGAACTCTATGATCTGCCGGCCCCTTTTTCCAAAAAAGGCAAGTTTTATTATCACGATCACGAAGAGGCGGCTACTATTCCGGTTTATTGCGGTAAATCCATACAATACTGCGACTTCAAAATCGGGGAGCCGGGCATCGATATGTGGCGATTTGTTATCGAAGACTTGGACCTCATGAACGATCAGCCTTTGGAGATAAACGGCTGCCGGGTAAGTCCCCGGGAGATGTTGTTCCGAAAGGCCCCGGCTACTGTTTCAGCAAAGAAACAGATCGAACTCTACGAATCCGGAAAACTGCAGAGCAGGCTCATGCTTATCTGTGACGGGGCGGGGAAGAAAGACGGGAAAAAGGTGGTCTACCGGACATGGACCGAGAGTCCGACCGGCAGCGAAGCCTGTAAGCGTCTGCCCGGAACGAACGATGTTTCCTGGATGACCTCGATCCCTGCGTCGGTCTTTAGTCTGATGATGCTCCGGGACCAGGTGAGGCACACCGGCGTTTTCCCTCCGGAGGTTTTTAACGAGGAAGAGATCGCCGCATTTTACAAGGGCATCAGAGAATGGGATATTCGTGTTATCAAGCGGATGGAAACGGCAATCGAATAGCAGGAAAAGGAGTAAAAATATGAAAAAGATTATGGTGATGGGGCTGGGAGCCCAGGGAAGTACAATAGCAAAGCGGCTGAATGAGGAACCGAATGTCGAAGAGGTGATCTGTGCGGATTATGACCGGAAGGCCGTCGATGAAATGGGGAAATCACTGGATAAGGCGACACCGAAACAGGTGAATGCAAAAAAGCTGGAGGACATCGTGAAGGCGGCCGATGGTGCCGAGCTCATCGTCAATGCATTGGCCCCCGATTTCAACATGAATGTCCTCGATGCGGCGGTGAAGACCGGGGCCTGCTATCAGGATATGGCCTCCGGCCCGGTGGGTAATGAGTTCGTCGAGGCGGTGAAACGGATCATGGCCAGAGATGATGAGTTCAAAAAGGCGGGGGTTTCCGCCCTTATCAATACCGGTTCCGCCCCGGGTTTTGCCAATATCCTCACCAGAGAATCGGTTGATCAGCTCGACAGCTGCGACCGCATCGAAATCTATGTCTATGACGGTATCTGGTCGAATAAATTCATCCCCTTCTGGTGGTCTCCCGAAACGGCCTTCGGCGACATGGCCGCCCAACCGATTTCCTATGAAAACGGGGAGTTCAAACTCGGCAATCCCTTCGACAATCCGGTTATGATGGATTTCCGCGGGCTCGGCACACGCCGTATGGTGGACCATGAACACGAAGAGCCGGTTACCATGGGTCTTCTGGCAGACAAGGTGCTCAAGGGGGCCAAACAGGTGAATTTCAAGTACGGGGGGCCCGGTCTCGAGATAGCGGAGTACTTTTACAAGATGGGACTCCTTTCGAATAATCCGGTAGAGGTGGATGGAAAAGAGATCATCCCCATGCACCTGATTTCCAAGCTGACTCCGCCTGCTCCCAAATACACGGACGAGATTCAAGAGGTAATCGACCAGGGAATGAAGTCCGAGGAGGGGGCCTTTCTCGTACGGGTGGAAGGAAAACAGAACGGAAGAGATGTCCGAATAGACAGCTACGCCAACGCTCCCGGCCTGATCGATTCTTTCAAGATGGCGGGGATAACCCACGAGTCCTATTTTACCGGACAGTCGGCGTTCCTGTTCACCAAGATGTTTGTGAACAACAAGATTTCAACCACCGGTGTATTTCCGCCTGAGGTGCTCGAAGCTGCAGAACGGAAATATTTCTTTACCGAGGCTGCCAAGCTCGAGTTGACTGTTGATCAGTTTGTGGAAAGGCGGCTGTATTAAAACGTAGTTGTGCTTTCTGAGGAAAGCCTGTTCCGGTATCGGGGCTGTCTCATAAGCAGGCAGCCCCTTTTTAATTACAGACCGGTAACGGCTCGGTAGCGGTCGATTAGTTCCGGTTCTACCTCCAGCTCTTCGAGCCGTTCGATAGTCGGCCGGCCTTCCTTGTCCCACCCGCGGTAAGTGTAGTATTCCTGCATGGTAGCGTTGAAGGCATCTTCGGTCATCGGATGATCCTTGGGCGGACCATCCTTGAGGATCTCTTTGAAGAAGCGTTGCGGCAGGGTGTCTTCCCGCCCCTCGAAACCGACCATGATGTTGTACATCCGCTGGATGTTGAATATCCGTTCGCCGGCCTTGTCTACCTTCGCGGCCGTCCAGTCGCCGCCGTAGGTAACCTCGAAAAGCTTGGCCAGCGTTTCGCTTTCCACGGGCCAGAAATCGCAGACTCCCATAGAGAACTTTGCAAACTGGGCATTCTGCATATCGGCTACGAGTTTTGCCTTCCCCTCGAAGGTAAAGGGATCGAGTGTTCCCCAGGCCTCGAGTTCGATGGGGTAGGCGCTCATATGACAGCCGCCCCGTGGAGCGGTTGCAAAGGCGATTCCCATGGCCCAGGAGCCCCGCGGATCATAGCCGGGCAGTTCCTGCCCCTTTACCTGGATGGCGAATTCGGCCCCGCCGTATTTCTCGGCCAGGCGTTTGCTCCCTCCTGCCGCCTCGTCTCCGATCCCTTCGCGGTAGGTGATCTTGCGAACAAGTTCCAGAGCCTTGTCTGTTTCGCCGAAGCGTATGCCGAAGTCGTGCTTGCCTTTCTCGGTCATCTCCATCATGTAGGCAATGACTCCCCCGGCGGATATCGTGTCGAGACCGAGATCGTCGCATACGGCGTTCAACTCGATGAGTTTGGCCCGGTCGGGATTGTCTATTGAAGAACCCAGGAGGGCAATGGTCTCGTATTCGGGGCCTTCTACCCGCGCGTCTCCGTCGACCACATAGTTGCCGCAGGCTATACCGCAGGAGAAACAGGCCTTTTTATTCTGCCGGACCTCCTTGAGGGATTCAGAGTTTATTTTCTCGTAGTGTTCGTAGGTTCCCTCCTGGAAGTTCCGTGTCGGCAGCAGTCCGGATTCCTGGCTCAAATTCACCAGCATCGGCGTTCCGTCATCGTATATCTCGTATTCCTTGTCGATGATGCCGTCGGCCTTGTGATAATGTGCTGCTGTTTCCATGCACTTCTGCACGTCGGGCACCTGTACTCCCAGCCATCCCCGGACGGCTACGGCTTTGAGATTCTTGTTGCCGAAGACAGTCCCGATTCCGCCCCGGCCGAGTTGGCGGTAGCGTTCGGAGGAGACGCAGGCATAGAGCACCTGGTTTTCACCGGCTGGGCCGATGGCCAGAACCTTGATTTCTTCATCTTCTTCGGCCTTTCGTATCCTGTCGTCGGTTTCAAAGGTTCCGAGTCCCTTCAATTCCGGCGAGGCCTTTATTTCACATTTGTCGGGAGAGATATACAGATAGGAAAGTTCGGGTGCCCGCCCTTTGATAACCACCGCATCGTAACCGGCGTATTTGAGTTCAGCCCCGGCGTGTCCGCCGACCGATCCATCGGTGATGGTTCCGGTGAGCGGAGATTTTGCGGAGATAGCCAGTTTTGCCGAACAGGAGACAATGGTACCGGTCATTACCCCGGTGGAAAAAACGAGTTCATTTTCCGGAGAGAGGGGATCGGTATCGGTGGGGACATCTTCCATGATAATGCGGGCGCCGAGGCCTTTTTGACCGAGGTAGTTTTCCGCCAAGTATTCAGGAAGATCTTCCGTTGTACAGGTCCCCTTTGAAAGATCAACAACCAGCTTTTTCCCCCAGAAACTGCCTTTCATTTTTTTGCTCCTTTTTTCTTCGGTTCCACATAGCTGATGACGTCTTTGGGACACCATTCGACGCATTTCGGTTCGCCTTCACAAAGGTCACAAATAATTGATTTTTTGTTGTCATTGAGGTAGATAACACCGGTTGGGCAATTCTGCTCGCAGGTTCCACAGCCGATGCACTTGTTGTGGTCGACGATCATCCATTTTCCGTTGTTCGAAATAGCTCCCACAGGACAGACATTTTCGCATATCTTGCAGAAGGTGCAGCGTGTAGCATGAATATATATGTTATTCTCTCGATAATCGTGAGTAATCCTGAGTCTGGCTTTTACCGGGTTGAACTCACCTTCATGAGCGGCGGAACAGGCGAGTTGACACAATTGACATCCGGTACAATCTTTTAAATGGAATTTCAGAGGCATCTATTCCCTCCCCTTTGTATCTCTGGTAGAGTCTTATCCGTATTGTAGAACCGCTCCTGACGGTGAGCAATCAATGCTTTCCGAATATTACCAAAAAATCATGCTAAAATTAGAAAGGAACAACTGAGACGGAATAGCGGAGTGAAAAAGAATATTGCTATAGCAGGCATGCTCGCCCTTGTCGTTATCGTAATCGGTTTCGGCAGCCAAATGTTTATTCAGAACAAATCACAGAGTCCGCAGACTCTGTCTGATCGGGGTGAACAGCCGGAGTCTGCTGCAGCAGCCGTTCCCGAGTCGGGCGGAGCTTTTTCATTGCCTCCGGGGATCGAGGTATCTCCTCTGAGGTCTGCAGCAAAAACCGGGGAAAGTGAAGAAGAAATCGTCATCCAAACGAATCAGCTGCGTGCTGTTTTTTCCACAAAAGGCGGGGTCCTTGTTTCGCTGCAGCTGGTTTCCTATACCGATCACAGGGGGGTTCCCCTCGAGCTCATAGAAGCCTCCGGCCAAGAGGCTCTATACCCTTTCAGCACCACCCTCGGCGGGGATTTCGCAGAGGGCGTCGGTGTACTTTATCATGCAGCAGACGGAGCCCCCCCAGACGGCCCGGCAAGCGAGGGGCAAGACTCGGTGGCCTTCAGCCGGGATTTTCTGGTGGAGAATGAGGGAGCTCGAACGGTTTATCGCCTTACCAAGCGGTTTGAGATGAAGGATGATGAGTTCCTTATCCGGTGCAGGATAGAGTTGGAGAAGCTGCTGGCAGCAGAGGCGGGGGGCCCTGGACCCGGAGAACAGGGTCGATCAGAGCTTTCGGCGGACCCGTTTTACACCATCGGTCTCGGTGCGGGGGTGGGCCCGGTGTTTCGATATCCGCAAAAGCGGCGTGATTACCAACGGCTGGTGTTTTTCGACGACGGCCGGAAGCAGGCGGTTCCCCTCGAGTCGAAACGACTCCGCCTTTTGGAGGAAGCCCCGGCCTGGGCAGGGTATGAGGGCAGCTACACGGCGGTAGTTCTGGCCGGTATACCCCGGGATTCTCTTGTCGGTTTCGAGAAGAAGGGAAGACTCTCAGGCGACGATCCCGGCCGGCTGGTCGTTGCCCCGGCAGGGGTCCCCGGGAAAAGGACGGACGAGTTCTTTCTTTACGCCGGCCCGACGGATCCCTATGCCCTGGGCAGATATACCGGCCGGATAGAGAATGCCTTCGGCTGGTATGAGTCTTCCCTTGCGCACCTTCTCCCCGAGGAAAATATTATGACCCGTTTGTCCGGTGTCATAAAAACGCTGGTTGATTTTTTCTACCGCTATACAGGGAATTACGGTGTAGCGATTATTCTCATGGCGGTTTTTATCAAAATTGTTCTTCTCCCGCTGTCCCATAGGGGCTTTGCCGCTGTTCGAAAGACACAGCTTCTGGCACCCAGGATACGTGAGCTCCATCGGGAGTTTGGTTCGAACCGCAGAGAACTCGATATAAGGCTGAATGAACTGTACCGGGATTACCGGATAAAGCCTTCAGCGAGTTTTCTCCCGGTATTGATTCAGCTGCCTGTCCTGCTGGGATTGTATTCGATTCTTAGCGGTGATTTAACGTATTACGGGGGGGGCTTTATCCCGGGCTTTATCCCCGATATCTCTCTTCCGGACATTTTGGGGCCTCTTGCAAAGATCGATCCGGGCCTTGGCGAGGCGATCAGGTTCCTGCCGATAATCACTCTGGTGGTAATGATGTATCAGTCCCGGTATGTACAGCCGCCGGTGGGGGGAGGAAAGGCGGCCTTCTTGCTTTCGTACCTTTTCCCTGTAGTGGTTTTCTTGATATTGTATAATCTGCCTGCAGGGCTTGTGTTGTACTGGCTGGTACAGACGATCTTCAGCATTCTCCACCAGTCTTATGTGAACAAGACGGTAACGTAAACAGAGGAGAAGTTTTATAATGCACTATTTACTTCTATTGGAGGTTTTCCTACAATAGAATGATGGCCACGAAAGAAGCCAATACAAAAAAGAGACGCCTAACCCCCCGGAAACAAAGATCTGCCGAAAGACCGGCCGCTGGAAAGGTCCGGCAATGACACACATCATTTTTGCCGTGGCCGATCCTGAGGAGCGGAGAATCATAGGGGAAATCGTTCGCCAAGGGGACGGGCAGTTTTCGATAGCCTATCCGGAAACGGTGGATGAAGCCGATCACATGCTCCAGGAATACCCCGATAACATTATCGTGACTGATTTTTCTTTCCAAAACGGGGGTTTTGCCGAGTGGCTCTTTCTCTGGCAGCGCCCCTTCATCCTCATTGCAGAACGCGGCGAAGACGACAAGATTTCCTCGCTTGTACTCGATTATTCATGCGATTTTTTGGTTCGTGATCCCGAGTATCGGCATCTGACCTATCTGCCGCTTAAAATCCAAAAGGTGCTCAGGACCATCGAAAGTGCCGAACAGCAGAATGTGCATATTCAGTTGACCGAGCAACGCTACCGGGAACTGGTACAGGCACTCCCGGATATTATCTACACCCTCGATTCAGAGGGCCGATTTGTCTTTGTTAACGATTCAGTAAGAAGTCTTGGATATGAACCCCTTGAGCTTATCGGCAAACATTTCAGTGTGATTCTTGATCCTGAATATGTACCCCAGGTGAGCAGGAGAACGGTACTCGAGGAGTACCGGGGGCAGGAAACGGGAGATGAGTATGCCCCGAAACTCTTCGATGAGCGCCGGACTGGAGAGAGAAAAACGCGGAACCTCGAGGTTCGTCTGAAGAAAAAACCAAAGACAGGATTCGGCCGGGGACAGGGGCTCTACGGGAAGGTGATTTCCTACGGCGAGGTTTCTGCCGGAGGTTTTGCCGACAGCAAAGAGGTTTCTCCCCATCCGGGAACGGTCGGCATTATTCGGGATGTTACCGACCGGAAAATCAAGGAACAGATTATTCAGCGTTCTCTGAAAGAGAAAGAGGTGCTCCTGAGCGAGATCCATCACCGCGTAAAGAATAATCTCCAGATCATGTCAAGTCTTTTGAATCTCGAAAGTGAACAGATAGAAAATGAAGAGTACAAAAGCCATTTTACCGACAGTCAGATGCAAATCCAGTCGATCGCTATGATCCATGAACATCTCTATCGCTCGGAGACGCTGGAAACCATCAATATTTTTGAGTATATAGAATCCCTGTGTACGAGCCTGTTCCAGACCTACCGGGTCAATCCGGAGCAGGTAAAGCTCGAATTGGATATAGAACCGCTTGATATCGAGATCTCCGTTGCCATGCCTGTGGCGCTTCTTTTGAATGAACTCATTTCCAACAGTCTCAAGTATGCATTTCCTGAAGGAAAAGAGGGAAAGATCACCATAGCCCTGAACAAAGAGGGCAAAAAGGCAAAGATGCAGATCTCCGATGACGGGGTTGGACTTCCTGCAGACCAAAGTATTGCATCCCAGGAGAGCCTGGGCCATACCCTGGTGTATACCCTGGTCGAGCAACTCGACGGTAGTATAGAGATGGTTGAAGGGGCGGGAACCAGTTTCCTGATTTCTTTTCCTTGTTTTCTGTCTCTCGGGAAGGAAGATGAGGGGGAATCCCCGTCATCATAGACCGGCGCCCATCAAGCGGAGTCGGTTTTTGTTTTTGACTTCGAGCTGCTCTTGGTTTTCGCCGGAGTCTTGGTTTTCGCAGCGCCCTTGGCTTTTCCTTCCGCTCCGCTTTTTGACTTCGAGCTGCTCTTGGTTTTCGACTCCGAACCGTTTTCCCCGATGATTTCCACCGCCTTTTCGAGGCTGATCTTGGCTGCATCTTCAGGATTTTTCAGATCGTCCGGCAGGCTTATGTTCTTGGTGCCGTGTTTGATGTATGGGCCGTATCGCCCGTCGTAAACGGCGATCTTTTTTCCGTTCGATGGATGTTTGCCCAGGTCGGCCAGGACCTTTTTCCCGCCTCGGCCTTTCTTTGGTTTGTTCAAAAGCTCGAGGGCTCGGTCCAAATCAATAGTGAAAACATCGTCAGTTTTCGGAATAGACCGGAAGTCACCATCACAGACTACGTAGGGACCGAAACGTCCCCGCCCTGCAGTGATCTCTTTCCCGCTTTCAGGGTGGATTCCCAGCTTCCGGGGGAGAGAAAGCAGCTTTACCGCCAACTCGAGATCAACTTCCTTTGCCGAGGTACCCTTCGGCAGGCTCGCCCGTTTGGGCTTCGGGTTTTCGTCGGTGACCTCTCCCAGCTGGACATACGGACCGTAGCGGCCGGTTAATACAAAGATCGGTTCTCCGGTTTCCGGGTGCGTGCCGATCGGTACCGGCCCGTTCTTGCGCAAATGGAGTATCTCGTCGATAGTCTCGCGGCTCAGTTCTGCCGGTGCGATCTCTTCCGGAATCGAGGCATTCACCGTCTCTTCTTCCCCGTTTTCTTTGTACACCAAGTAGGGGCCGAACTTCCCGATGTTGATATTCAGTTCCCCCTCGCTCATATCCGAGAGGTGGGGGATGTCGATTGTCCGGGCCTCTTCGGGGCTGATCTTGGATTCCTGCTTATCTATCAGTTGTTTTAACCCGTTCGGGCCGTTATAGAACTCTTTCAGGTATGACAGGCGGTCGGCCTCACCCTCGGCAATCCGGTCGAGTTCGTCTTCCATGTCGGAGGTAAAATCATATTCGATCAGGTGATGGAAATACCGCTCCATCAGCTGGGTTACGGCAAAGCCGGTAAAGGTCGGAACGAGCGACGACCCGTCGCGCCGGATGTAACCCCGTTCGTAGAGGGTATTGATAATCCCCGCATAGGTGGACGGGCGCCCGATGCCGAGTTTTTCCAGTTCCCGGACCAGAGTTGCCTCGGTAAAACGGGCCGGGGGCTTGGTTTCGTGCTCGGCCGTGTTGAGTTCGTTGAGTTTGAGCTCTTCTTCCTCCGAAAGCTCCGGAAGGAAGCGTTCCCGGTCCTCGAGTGCGGCCTCCGGATCGTCTTTCCCTTCTACATAGGCTCGAAAAAAGCCGGGAAAGAGGATGCGGGAGCCTGATGCAGAAAACACAGCAGGGCCGGCGGATATTTTTACGGTATTGTTTTCTTTGACTGCTTCCTTCATCTGGGTTGCCAGAGTCCGGCTCCAGATCATACGGTAGAGGGCGAGTTCTTTGCCGGAAAGCCCGGTCTCCTCGGGGTGGCGGAAGTTGACCCCGGCAGGCCGAATCGCCTCATGAGCTTCCTGGGCCCCCCGGCTTTTCGACTTGTATTGGCGCGGACGCTCGAAAAGGTAATCAGATCCATAGAGCTTTTCGACCTCCCGTCGGGCAGCCCCGATTGCTTCTCCCGAGAGGGCGGGGGAGTCGGTACGCATGTAGGTAATAAAGCCCTCTTCGTACAGACGCTGGGCAGTGCGCATGGTTTGGCGGGCTGTAAGACTGAGTTTTCTGTTGCCCTCCTGCTGCAGGGTGGAGGTGATGAAGGGGGGAGCAGGATTTACCTTCTGTTCCTTCTTTTGAACCGATTGGACCTGCCAAACGGCGCCTTCCAGTCGGCCCTTCAGCTCATCCGCCGCCTTTTCATCCAGAAAGAGGACCTGGCCCCCCTCTTGAACGCTGTCTTTCAGGTCTCCTGTTTCGGGATCGAAGTCCTTTCCCGCCGCAATGCGTTTGTCATCCACCCGTTCAAGGACTGCCTCGAAGCTGCGGGCCTCCTTGTCGGCCTTGCTGAGCTGGGCCTTCAGGTCCCAGTAGACGGATTTACGGAAAGCCATCCGTTTTCGTTCCCTGTCTACAATCAGCCGGAGGCCGGGAGACTGGACCCGGCCGGCCGAAAGCCCGTAGGCAATCTTTTTCCAGATCAGCGGAGAGATGGTGTACCCGAAGAGCCGGTCGAGTATTCTGCGTGTTTCCTGAGCTTCTACCAGGTTTTCGTTAATATCCCGGGGGGTGTTCAGCGATTCTTCAATGGCCTTTTTCGTGATCTCGTGGAAAACGAGCCGGCCAACCTCGACTCCCGTGGAAGCGATATCGAGTTCGTCCATAAGGTGCCAGGCGATGCTCTCTCCCTCCCGGTCTTCATCAGTTGCCAGGAGCACCCGTTCGCTCTCCTTGATTCGCTTTCCCAGTTCCCGAACCACCTTCTTTTTGTCCTTCGGGATAATGTAAAGGGGGCGGAAATCATTCTCGATATCGATGCCGAGCCGCGCCCAGTCTTCCTGTTTGTAGTCCTCGGGTACATCCGATGCCTTCTGCGGAAGATCCCGGATATGGCCCACACTTGCCTGTACCTCGAAGTCTTTCGGTAAAAACCGTTTGATCGTACGGGCTTTTGTTGGTGACTCTACGATAACGAGGGTTTTCTTTTCCATTTTATCTAGGTACTCCGTAAACGCTCTCCGGAATCAAGGCGCTTTCATTAACGTCTTTTCCGATCCGCGCTTTTTTTCCAGTTCAGCTTTCTTTTGTTCCAGATCCTCTACATTCTGTTTTTCCATCTGGATCTTTTCATTCAGGCTTGAAATAGATTGATAGCTATTCTGAATTCTTTCTTCCAGTTTGTCAATTTCAATCGCAGCGTTTAGTCGTTCAATCTGGTTGTTGTATTCGGCGTTCTTTTTCTTGGTCTTGTCGATTTCGGAAGCTAATTCGGTTACCTCGTTCACATCGTTGAGCTGTTCCGGTTTGTTTGCAAGATACTGGGAGCCGAGTTCAAAATACACATGAGACAGCATTTCCCGATTTTTTTCTATCTGGGCATTCAATCTGCGCTCGGGATTCCATGTGCTATCGACTACCCCTGAATCCCGTATCTTTTTTTCCAGTTCAACTTTTCGCTCTTTGAGTTCTTCAACGCTTTGCTTGTAGGTGTTGTATTCCCCGAGATCCTCTTTTACCGGGTTCATGAGTTGATCGAGTTCGGAGTCGCCTGCTACATCCGGAAAGTCGGATTCCACTACCCGCTCACCGGTTCGTTTCAGGAGAGGCTGCCGGTACAGATCCCTGGTCTTGCTTGTGATCGATTCGGCAATCTGTCTGCCGGTGTTCAGGGCCTTGTCGAAGAATTTTTTTCCGCTGCCGCCGGGAGAGCTGCCGCCGGGAGACGAGGTTTGGCCGGATTTGTTCTCTTCTTCCCTTTTTGCCATTTCCGAGAGTTCACTGAACAGCTCGGCATACCGGCTGAACTGTTCCCGGTTCGGCCAATAGGCGGTAAAGGCTGCTGCTCCTATATTTGCATAGGCAGCCTCTATCCTGTTTCCTGTCTCCTTGAGGCGGTTTTCGGTTTCCGCAATTTCTTTCTTTACGTTTTCCAGTTCCTCGGAAGATTGCTGAACTGTTTCCAGATTTTCTTCCTGCTGTTCAATTGTGTGTATCAGAGAGGCGGCCCGCTCGTATTCCTGTTCCAGCGGGGTGCCGGAGAACTTGCCTTTGGCTAGTCCGGCAATGGCTTTACCGAGATCGGTCGTTTTTTCCCGAATAAGGGTTTCATTCTTTGAAATCGCATCACGCAAGTCCTGAATAAGACGGGACTTTGCGTCCTGGGTAAACCCCTTTTTGATATACGATCCGGGATTGAGATTATTCCAGTCAAAATCACCTGTTTTCATGGCTGTCTCCTCCTTTTGCCGCTTTTCGGCATTCTTCAGCCTATTGTGCTTATCGAGGTTTTTTGTACCTGATAAATCGTTTGGATTCCCTCTTCTGCAGCGTCGAGGATTTGGTCCAGCTGGCGGCGGGTAAAACCGCTGCGCTCTCCTGTTCCCTGAACCTCCACCAGTTCATCATCCAGTTTTACGATGTTCATATCTACCTCGGCACGGGAATCATGTTCATAATCGAGATCGCAGATAATCTCTCCATCAACTATTCCTGCACTCACAGCGGCAACCTGGCCGTTACAGTAACTATCGGCGCCGGGTTTTCCCTGTTTTCGGGCAAGATTCCCTAGGGCTTGATACAGGGCTACCCATCCCCCTGAAATTGCGGCTGTTCTCGTTCCCCCGTCGGCCTCCAGAACATCCAAATCCATGATAATCGTTGTTTCGCCGAGAGCGGGCAGGTCTACCGCAGCCCTCAGGCTCCGCCCGATGAGTCGCTGGATTTCAACGCTCCTTCCGTCCCGTTTTCCGATTTCTCTCCGTTTCCGGGAGCCCCCCGTACTCCCGGGCAGCATCCCGTATTCAGCCGTGAGCCATCCGCTGATTGGACCCTCCGGCCCGTACAGAAAGGGGGGAACCTTGTCTTCGATTGTTGCTGCACAAATGACCCGAGTGTCTCCGAATTCCACCAAGCAGGAGCCGGCGGGGTTTCGTAGGTATGATGGAGTTATCTTTACTTGTCTCATAGTTATAATGTATGGCTTTTCTTACCTCTTTTCAAAGGGAAATATATTTAGTACACTAAATAACAACAAGGAGGCATCATGTCAGGTTTTGTTTTCATTTCGCATCCGGAGGCTCAAAACAGGCCGCAAATCCCTCTCGAACGGGCTTCGAACCTTATTTCGCACCGGGGCCGGCAAGAATATATACACGCAAACGAAAATTTTTCTTCTGTTTATCGGGTTAATCAGGCAGACGATTCTTCGGAAACAAAAGAAAATATTCTCTTCGACGGGGAAATTCATAATAGAACGCAGCTCTGCAACGAGCGCGGAGTCGCTCCTGATGCTTCCGAGGGAGAACTATTAGACGATCTCTACAACTCATCCGGAGGAAAACCGCACGAAGCCCTTCGGGACGGAATATTCTCGATGGCAATCCATACGGAAGATGGGTTTTACTGTGCCAGAGATCCTCTGGGTATCAAAACCCTCTTTTACCAGGAAGCAAACGGAAGCAGGTTTTTTGCGTCTGAACTCAAGGCGCTCGAGCCCTTTCCCGGCACACCCAGGGAATTCCCGGCCGGGCACTGGATGGACGGGGCAGGAAGGCTGCACAGGTATGCTGATATCCATCGGGAAGTGGCAGAGATACCGACCAGAGAAAAGAGTTCCGCTCACAGGATGGCTGAGCAGGTCCGGAAAATTATCAAAGAGCGGTTGGAGGAACAGGTGGATTTCGAGCTTCCTACCGCCTCCCTGTTGAGCGGCGGTATCGATTCGAGTGCCATTGCTTCCCTTGCCGCCCCAAGGCATCGGGAAAAAACAGGAAAGCCGCTGTCTACCTACGCAGTCGGCATCGGCGAATCCGAGGATATCCGGAAGGCGAGGGTCGTTGCCGAACATATCGGAAGCGAACACAGCGAGATTCTCATCTCCCTCGAAAAGCTGGAATCCCTGCTGCCGCGGGTCATCTATTATTTGGAATCCTTCGATCCCTCCCTGGTGCGCAGCTCGCTGGTAAACTATGTTGTAGCCGAAGCAGCGGCCTCGGATGGAAACGAGCTCGTTCTTTCAGGCGAGGGAGGAGATGAGCTCTTTGCCGGATATGCGAACCTTCTGGATGCCGATGCCTCACAGATACAAAAAGGGCAGCTGGAGGCCCTGTCCATGCTGCATAATAATGCGTCCCTTCGGCTCGACAGGATGAATCAGGCCAATGGCCTGCGGGTCGTGGCGCCGATGATCTCGGGAGAACTGCTGCGATATGCCTTTTCCATACCGAGTGAGTACCGGATTTATCGGGATGAAAGCGGCCGGGCGATGGAGAAATGGATTCTCCGGGAGGCCTTCCGGCATGATCTGCCGGAGAGCATCTTGAATCGGAGAAAGCAGGAATTCTCCCAGGGTTCTGGTTCGGCAGACGCTCTCAAACCGTTTTTCGAAAAGATGGTCTCGGATACCGAATTGAACCATGCACGCAGCGACTACCCCTTTATCCGGAGCAAAGAGGAATACAGTTACTTTCGTATCTTTCTCGATAATTTTTCCGCCTCCGCCGCCGAAACGGTCGGTCAGTGGGATTATACCAATTGATTGTCAAAATCCGGTATTTGAGTACAATTCCCTCGTGAAGCACTGAAAGATAAGGATACAGGAAGAATACAAGCGGAGGATATACATGGCGGACAGATTGGGAAGCGGAGCGGACAACATGGCAGCGCGGAAGAACGACGGGGCAGGACAACCCGGCCAAGGGGCAGGACAACCCGGCCAAGGGGCAGGACAACCCGGCCAAGGGGCAGGACAACCCGGCCAAGGGGCGGAGCCCGCCGGGCAGACAACCGAGCTGAACACCCAAGCGGCAGGACCCGCCGAGGTCTCGGTCTCAACCCTCAGGTGGACCGGCGGTGAGCTGTACCTTCTCGACCAGACCCGTCTGCCCGGAGAAATCATCGAAGAGAAGCAGGAAAGTGTCGAACAGGTATGGGACTCGATCAAACAGCTCAAGGTCCGGGGCGCCCCCGCCATCGGAGTGGCCGGTGCGTACGGAATCCTCGTCGGTTTGGACCGGCTGATTAAAGAAAAGGGCCTCTCTGTTCACCAAATCCAGGAAGAACTCCAAAAACGAGCCGACTACCTCGAAACCTCCCGGCCAACCGCCGTCAACCTCAGCTGGGCCGTACGGCGCATGGTCTCCTTTGCCCGAAATCTCTTACAGAAGCGCCCTGATATCAGCGGGAAAGGCTTTTCCGACGCCCTCGTTACCGAAGCTGTGCGGATAAACGAGGAAGACATCGAACTCTGTCGAGGAATCGGAGAGAGCGGCAGGGAATTGATCAAAGGGGGAAGCGGGGTGCTGACGCACTGCAATGCAGGGGCCCTGGCAACCTCCGGCATCGGAACGGCTACCGCCCCCATGTACATGGCTCATCAGGCCGGTGTGAAGTTCCGGGTCTATGCCGACGAAACCCGCCCTCTTCTGCAGGGAGCCAGGCTGACCAGCTGGGAACTGAGGCGCTCAGGCCTCGACGTGACCCTGCTCACCGACAACATGGCCGCTCTGGTCATGTCCCGGAAAATGATCGATCTTGTCATCGTGGGCACCGACCGGGTTGCAGCCAATGGAGATGTGGCCAACAAAATCGGCACCTACGGAGTAGCCGTTTTGGCAAAGCATTTCGGCATCCCCTTCTATGTTGCCTGTCCCATGTCGACCGTGGACCTCGATACCCCGACGGGCGACGACATTGTAATCGAAGAGCGGGATCCCGAAGAGGTTCTGCATTTCGGAAAACGCCGGACCGGCCCGGAGGGAATGAAGGTGTTCAACCCGGCCTTTGATGTAACCCCTCACGAACTGGTAAGCGGGATCATTACCGAAGCGGGAATCATTACCGCGCCCTACGAGGAAAACCTGAAAAAGCGCTACGGATCATTATAGGAGAACGGTGCTTTCCGGCAGAATCTCTGGTTACAGCAGATGCGAAAGGAACATCCTGATTCCGAGAGCGATCAGGACAACTCCACCCACGATCTCTGCAATATCCGGCAGATGATGCCGGAGGGCCTTGGCTGCGAAACCGCCGGCACTGCTCATCCCGAAGGTCACTACACCGATAATAACAGCCGGCAGCACAATCGGGATGTTCAAGAAGGAAAAGCTGACACCCACCACAAGCGCATCGATACTCGTGGCAATCGACAGGAGCAGGACCCTTGAGAAGGGAAGGGTAAAGGCATTTTCCTCGTCCTCGCAGACCCCGGAGAACTGTTTTTTGATGCCGTCGTAGAGCATCTTCCCGCCGACAATCGATAAAAGGCCCAAGGCTATCCAGTGCTCCCAGGAAGCAAGAAAACCCTGTACGGCATTTCCTGCATACCACCCGAGGATCGGCATGAGCGCCTGGAACAAACCGAAAGACAAGGCCGTAAGAAGCACATGGCGGTGTTCCACCCTCGGAGACAGACAGCTGTTGGCAACAGAGGCGGCAAAGGCGTCAATCGAAAGCCCGAAAGCGACGCCAAAAACAGTTAGCGTTCCCATATAAGAAAAGCATACAAGCTACCATCTATTTTTGTCCAGTAATTTGACAGAACAAATCTTGACAGAACACTGGAGCCGGACATAGAATGAACCAAATTATAAGGCCAGATCTATCTGACAAATATTCACAAGGAGGGTAACTCTGTGAAGTACCGAATCAAAGTAGATAAGGATGCATGCATCGCCGACGGAGTATGCTATTCAATGGATCCCGACCACTATGTGGAGGATGATGAAGGAAAGGCGGACGTAGCAGGCGGTTCAATGGACGGCCAGGTTTCCGTAGGTGAATTCGACGACGACGGGTTCGACGACGCCCAGGATGCTGCCGATACCTGCCCCGTTGATGCAATTACCGTAGAAAAACTCTAGAATCGGTATTTCTAACCGATTTCATACAAAAAGCCCTGCCGGCTCGTCCCGACAGGGCTTTAAATTTCAGAAAAAATGCAGTATATTGACCTCGACCATTCGGATTGTTTCGTTTTCCCTGCCTGTTTTGTGTTCCCCGAATACATGAGCGCATAGATCGGAAGATCTGGTGTGGCAATTATCGCTCTGGAGGAATTATGGTTATTGAAAAGAACAAAGTTGTAAGTATTGATTATACGGTAAAAGACGACAACGGAGAGGTCATCGATACATCCGAAGGCCGAGAGCCCCTTTCCTTTCTCTTCGGCACCGGGTCGATTATTCCCGGTCTGGAGAAGGAACTCGATGGAAAAGAAGAAGGCGAATCCGTTTCCGTAACAGTTACCCCCGAAGAAGGCTACGGAACATACGACGAGCGCCTGCTGGTAGATGTCCCGAAAACCAGTTTTCAGAACCCGGATCAGATCCAGGCCGGCATGCAGGTACAGGCCCAGAATCAGGATGGAAGTACCCAGGTATTGACCATCAAAGACATCGGCGAAGAATCAGTCAAGCTCGACGGGAATCATCCGCTGGCCGGCATGGTCCTTTCCTTTGACGTCGACATCGCCAATGTACGGGAACCCAGCTCGGAAGAACTCGAACACGGCCACGTTCACGACGGTAACGGTCAAGAACACGCAGAATAAATTCTGATCGAACGAGTGGGGGGAGGCGAAGGGACCGCCTTCGGCTTCTTTCCCGCGCGCGACATATGCCGTGCCGCGGTGCCTCCCCCTCGCTCCGGCCCGGCTGCCTGCGGGAATCTACCCGTTTCCGGGCAGGCTGAGCCGAATCCACCCGCTCCACCTCAGCCCAACATCTCCCTCAGCCCCTGTCCCGCAGGCAGTCCCCGGGAGCCTGTATCCGGCTCCGTCGCCTCCGCCGGGGCTCCCGGCCGGGCCTCCTCTGCCCCCTCCAGCCGGGCGGCCGTGGTGCCGCCGGACAATTACCCGCCGCCGATATACCCGTAATCTCGAAAATTACGTGCGTGTTCTCCGTTAATAAGTAATACTTCGATCAATATTCGTTTAAAATTGGCCATTTCTAATCTAAATATTGGATATTTGAATAAAAATACGTTCAAACCATGCGCTTTGTGTTGACATAATACAAGATTTCCGTAAATTATCGTGTATAAGCGCAAAGGAGGCCGTATGAGCAGTACTTTAAAGACAGGTGCACAGGTTATTATCGACATGATCGCCCATCACGAGGCCGAATACATATTCGGATACCCGGGTGGCGCGGCAATTCCAATGTTCGACGCCCTGGTCGACGCTCCAATTGAACTGATTTTGGCCCGCCACGAACAGGGTGCTGTCCATATGGCCGATGGGTATGCACGAACCACCGGGAAACCGGCGGTGGTCATGGTTACCTCCGGTCCGGGGGCAACCAATACCATCACCGGTATTCTGACGGCGCAAATGGATTCCGTTCCGATGGTCATCATCTCGGGGCAGCAGACAACCAACAATCTCGGGCTCGATACCTTTCAAGAGGCCGATGTCAGCGGCATCTCCTATGCCGTAGTCAAACACTCCTACCTGGTCAAGGAAGCGGAAGATCTGCCGCGCATTATGAAAGAAGCCTTCCATCTCTGCCGGACCGGAAGACCCGGCCCGGTACTGGTCGATGTACCCAAGGACATATCGAGTGCTGTGATCGAAGCGGATTATTCGGTGGATATGCATCTTCCCGGGTACCGAGTCCCGGCCGAAGGAGACACAGCGGAAATTCAAAAGGCCGCCCGGTTTATCGAAAAATCCCGAAGGCCCCTCCTGCTGGTGGGGCACGGCGCCGTTATTTCCGGCGCTGAAAAGGCGATAACCTTTCTGGCGGAAAAGCTGCGGATACCTGTGGTCAACACCCTTTTGGGGAAGGGGGCTTTTCCCGAAGAACATGAATTGAGTCTGGGCATGCTTGGGATGCACGGTACCGCCTACGCCAATCTCGCGGTCAACCAATGCGACTTGATCATGTCGATCGGTTCCCGGTGGGATG
This sequence comes from Spirochaetales bacterium, assembly GCA_021736255.1. Taxonomy (GTDB): domain Bacteria; phylum Spirochaetota; class Spirochaetia; order JAIPGG01; family JAIPGG01; genus JAIPGG01. Next base: position 18,562 of record JAIPGG010000031.1, read on the forward strand.
ACCGGATTACCGGAAAGACGGAGGAGTTCTGCGGCAATGCCCGCAAGATCCATGTCGACATCGATGCCTCGGAATTCAACAAAGTCATGGATATGGACAGCACTATTCACGGAGATGCCAAACTGGTAGTCGAACAGCTCGCCTCCATTGCCCGCCCGCCGGAGAGTTCGGAATGGCTGCAGACTGTTGCAAAATGGAAAAAGGAGTATCCCCTTACCTACCGCAAGGGCGGCAAGCTCCGGGCCGAACATGCTATAGACGAGGTTTACCGGCAGACCGGGGGAAAGGCTGTCGTCGTAACCGATGTTGGGCAGCATCAAATGTGGGCAGCCCAGTACTACCGGATCTCGGAACGCTTTCAATGGGCGACCTCCGGCGGAGCAGGCACCATGGGTTTCGGTCTGCCGGCCTCGCTCGGAGCCCAGCTCGGCAATCCCGGCAGAACCGTGGTCGCGGTGGTAGGAGACGGCGGTTTCCAGATGACCCAGGCCGAGCTCGCTACGGCCGCCATACACAAACTGCCGGTCAAGATCCTCCTTATCAACAACCGGTATCTCGGTATGGTGCGCCAGTGGCAGAATATGTTCTACGACAACCGGCTCTCCGGTGTAGATATGGAAGGCAACCCCAACTTCGTAAAGCTGGCCGAGAGTTACGGCATCAAGGGCTTTCGCATCAAGCGGAGCGCAGATGTAAGGCGGATCATCGGAAATGCCCTCGACTACAACGACGGCCCCTGTGTTATCGAGGTAGAAGTGGAGAAGGAAGACAATGTCTATCCCATGATACCGAGCGGAGCAACCTACGATCAGATGATCATCGCGCCGCCGCGGACCGGAGGGAAGCAGGGACAGGGATCGGGAAAAGGGTCCTCTCCCTCCCGCAGCTCTTCCCCTGCGAAGGCCCGCTCATCACAGCACAAACCTGCTGTGTCGCAATCTTCACCGGCAGCGGCCGGCTAAGGAGTTTTGTAATGAGTTCAGCAGTTCAACAGAATACCTTGTATAAAAAGCATACACTCAGTCTCTTCGTAGCGAATAAACCCGGTGTGTTGATTCGCATCTCCCTCGTCTTCTCCCGGCGCGGCTACAATATCGAGAGCCTGGTGGTCTCTCCCTCGAACAATCCGGAGTATTCCACCATGAATATCACCGCCTCAGGGGACGACAAGGTCCTGGACCAGATCATCAAGCAGCTGGCCAAGCTGGTGGATGTTGTACACGTTTCCGACCGGACCGGCGAGGATGTTATCCAGCGGGAGCTGGCGCTGATCAAGCTGCATTGCGACGCCCAACAGCGCAGCAACGTGCTGCAGCTTGCCCATGCCCTCAAGTGCGATACCGTCGATGTGTCGGAGGAGACCATTACCTTCGAGTTGACCGGAACCTCCGAGGACCTGGACAATGCAGGCCGTGTGTTCGATGCCTACGGAGTGCAGGAGGTAATGCGGACCGGGAAGGTGCTCATGGCCAGGGGAAATACGCTGACTGCCTGAAGATACATCAGGCCCCGGCGGGCCGGGAGCGGCCGCCGGGGCCTGCTCAGGCTCGCCGTACGCCCGGCCGCGCAGGTTTACTCGGCGATTTCGCCGCTCTCTTTCAGGGTCAGAGAGATCAAAGTCCCTCCCTTTCCGGAATTGACGGCCAGTCTGGCGTTGATCTGCTCTGCCAGGATGCGGATGATCTCGAGACCGAAGGATCCCTCCCGGCCGTTGGAGTCGAATCCCTGCCCGTCATCTTCCACCTGCAGAAGGCAGCTGCTGTCCTCATCGTGGAAAAAGCGAATAGAGACCGTTCCTTTCCGTTCACCGGGGAAAGCGTGCTGCAGGCAATTGTTCAAAGCCTCGTTGAGAATAATTCCGCAGGACACAGCCTGGTCGATGTGCATCGGCAGGTCTTCGACGTCGATCTCCATGGAAATGTTTTCCGTCATGTGCGGGCTCGACTGAACCAGGTGACTGCTGAAGCTTTCGATGTAGCTTTTCATGTCTACCTCGGTAAAGTTGTCGCTCTTATAGATGTGCTCATGGATGAGGGCGATCGAATAGATCCGGTTATTGATCTCCTCCAGCAGGGTCGAGACCTCTTTGTTGCTCAGGCCCCCTGTTTTCAGGCGGATCAAGCTGATTACGATCTGCATGTTGTTTTTTACCCGATGATGGATCTCCCTCAGGAGGACCTCCCGTTCTGCAAGGTTTCTTTTCAGTTTTTCCTGGTTGACCCGCAGGCTGTCGAGAGCTCGCTCCTTTTTGGCCCGGTACAGATGCAGAAGGGCATAGATCAGGATCGTGGTTATCAAAACGTAAACCCACCCCTTGTAGGTCTGGATACGGGCAAAGACCTCGGGCGAAGGGGCCACAGTCAGCAATATTCTATCGGACAGCAGGATCCAGAGGAAACCGAATAGAAAATAAATACCGGAAATCAAAACAGGGCCGGTGACAAACGACTTCTTCGTTTTCATTCACCTTCTCTTCAAAATAGATTTAACTTTTTTTGGTGGTATTTAGTATAGTATACCGTATATGAGATCGCAAATAATCCGTCCGGAGCGCTGGCCCTTTTTCTACGGCTGGATCATTCTGGGCTTCAGTACCCTCGGAATGCTCATGAGCGTTCCCGGCCAGACGGTCGGGGTATCGCTTTTTACCGACTTTCTTATCGAGGACCTCTCGCTGTCGCGGCAGGTCTTGAGTCTTGCGTATCTTGTCGGGACAATCGGCAGCGCCCTGCTTTTAACCCGGGCGGGGAAGCTCTACGACCTCTTCGGTGCCCGGATTATGGCGGTCATGATCAGTGTATTGCTCGGGGGGATACTGGTATACCTCTCGTTTTCCGATTCGCTTGCCGCCGGCCTGGGCGGATGGTTCAAATCGTTTTTTTCCGTTCCGGATGCCCTTGCCTGGCTTGCTCCCTTTCTCGTAATAACCGCGGGGTTCTTCTTTCTCCGATTCCTCGGGCAGGGGATGCTCACTCTGATTTCCCGAAATGCCGTGATGGAATGGTTCGAACAGCGCCGGGGATTTGCCAACGGAATTCTGGGAGTGGCGGTTTCCTTTGGGTTTTCCTATTCCCCTCGGCTTTTGGATGACCTGATCTCTATGAGTGACTGGCATACCGCTTGGAGAATGCTGGCGCTGGTGGTCGGTGTGGGGTATGCTCTGTTGGCCCTTCTCTTTATGCGCGACCGGCCCGAAGATCATGGCCTTCTTCCCGACGGAGACGTTTCCCAAAAGAAGCAGAAACAGCATCCCGAACTCAAAGCGGCCAGGGGCTTCACCCTCCGGGAGGCCCGGAAAACCTTTACGTTTTGGGCGTTTTCCCTGTCCCTGCTGCTCTCGGCGCTGATCGTTACCGCCTTTACCTTTCATGTGGTCTCGATTTTTTCAGAAGCCGGTCTCGGCCGCAGCGATGCGGTAGCCATTTTCTTTCCCTCCGCCATAGTGGCGGTCTGTATCCAGTTTCTCGCCAGCTATTCAAGCGACTATACCAAACTGAAGTATCTACTCATGGCTCATTTGGGGGGAATGCTGCTGCTGCTGGCGGGGATCGCCTCTCTCCATACCGGCTGCGGGGTGTTTTTGATAATCGCAGGCAGCGGGACCACCCAGGGGCTTATGGGGGTCAACGGAAATATTACCTGGGCGCGCTTTTTCGGGAGAAAACACCTGGGGGAGGTGAGCGGTTTTGCCAATGCACTGATTGTTGCAGGAAGTGCGGTTGGTCCCTATCTTTTCAGTCTCTCTCTAGATATAAGCGGAACCTATATCTGGGCCGCCGGGGCCTGCGGAATTACAGCCCTTGTGCTTTTGGCAGGCGCATGGCGGGCCGAGCGGCCTGATTGATTTATCGGGCAGGATGAAAATTGCCGATAATGGGTGTGAAATAGGTCAGGAAACCAGAAAGCGGATAGTTGAATCAGGCAGCGGGTTCCGATATGCTGTCAGGATACCCATACAGAGGAAAGGGAAGTTTGTAAATGGTTAGCCGGGGAACGCCGCGTTTTTTATGGGCAATCATCCTCATTGTACTCGTAGTCACCGGGGGCACCCTCGGATACATTCTGATAGAAGAATGGCCTGCGATGGACGCCCTCTACATGGCATTGATTACCCTGACAACCGTCGGTTTCGGGGAAGTCAATCCTCTCTCTGAACCGGGAAAACTCTTTACAATCGCCTACTTGATTTTCGGGGTCCTTACCGTCGGCTTTTCGATTTCCAGCCTGATCAGCTATCTTTTCGAGGGGCAGGTACATATTGCAGTTAAGGAGCGTAAAATGCGTTCAGCAATCAAGCGTTTGAATAATCATTATATCATCTGCGGCTGCGGGGATATCGGCCGCGAGGTAGCATTTGAATTTATCCGGAAGGGCACCCCCTTTGTGGTGATCGACCGGGACCCCTCTCATTCCGAACTGGCCGAAGAGGAAGAGGTGCTGTTTATCGAAGGAGATGCCTCCGAGGAGCACATCCTTGCCCAGGGAAAGATCGAAACGGCAAAGGGGTTGATCGCAGCCCTGCCCTCGGATGCAGATAATGTGTTCATTTCCCTGACAGCACGGCAGATGAATCCCTCCCTGACCATTGTTTCCAAGGCAACCGACCAAAGTGCTTCCACCAAGCTGCGGCGGGCCGGGGCGGACCGGGTAATCTCTCCCTCCCAGATCGCGGGAAGGAGAATCGCATCGACTATACTCCGCCCGTCGGTAGTGAACTTCCTCGATGTTATCGTTGAGGATTCTCAGTTCTCTATGCGCCTCGAGGAATTCCGTATTGAAGCCGGTTCCTCCATGGAGGGAAAAACCCTGAGAGAGGCCGATATCGGGCAGCATACCGGGGCCATTGTTCTGGCAATAGCGGACTCGGCCGGGAGTGTCCGTGTGGACACAACCAGAAACGTTGTATCCGGTATTCGGATGCAGGCCAAGGACCGGGTCATTGCCATGGGCAGCAGCGAACAGCTTGCCTCCCTTGAAAAGCTTTTAACCTCCACTTAGTATTGTTTTTATGGAGCCGGCCCCGCTGTTTCAGGACAACATCCTGTACAAAAACCTTTTCCTGCACGCCAATGATGCAATGTTTCTTTATAACTTCGAGGACCGGATCATCGATGTAAACCAAAAGGCCTGTGAAATCTACGGCTTCGAACGGGAAGAATTGATCGGGGCCGATCTTTTTCAGATCAAACCCTTCGGACGCCAAACGGAGCATTCCCGGAGCAGGATCCAGTGGGAACTCGACACCTATGGAGGAACGAGTTTTGAAACCGTGGATCGGTGCAAGGACGGAAGCGAGATCATCGTCGAGGTAACCAATTCGGTCTTCGAATACAAAAATCAGAGCTATATCTTCTCAATTGCAAGAGACAAGACCGGGGAACGGCGGTCGAGGGACCGGCTCCTTCGCTCCGAATCCGTTATGCAGTCTATTATGGAGAGCACCTACGGCATTAATATCTGGGCCGTAGATTCCGAGGTACGCTACACCTTCTTCAACGCCGCCCATCGGGCGAATATGAAGAACGTGTGGGGCGAGGATATTGAAGTCGGGGCCTGTCTGCTCGACTACATAAAAGACCAAGAGTACCGGAAAAAGGTCGAAGGCAATTATCAAGATCTTCTCCATGGGAAGGAGGTCCATTCGGTCGACCGGCTGGTCTATCCGGACGGGAGTGTGCACTATGTCGAGAATTCCGCCTATCCGATCCGCGAGGAAAACGGGAGCGTTAGCGGGGCAACCGTTTTTACTACGGATATAACCAAGCGGGTCCTTGCAGAGCAGGAACTCAAACAGACCCTTGCCCTCCAGCGCTCCATTATGAACTCGCCCTCCCATATAATAATCTACTCCGTCGATTCTGATTTTCGATATATCTTTTTCAACCACGCCCACCGGAAGGCAATGAAACAAATCTGGAAGGTCGAGCCGCATCTGGGCGACCGCATACTCGAACTCATTTCCGACCCAGAATACCGGGAAAACGTCCGAAAGGAATACCAACGGGTAATCACAGGCGGGGAGCAGATAATCCGGACGAATTCCTACACCGACCGGGAAGGAAAAGTCAGGCATTACCAGCATATTACCGCTCCCATTCTCGACCACGAGGGGAACCGAATCGGTATTACCTTTTTTGTCCTCGATATTACCGACCGGATCGAGGCAGAAGAGCAAATTCGCCACTCTCTCGAAGAAAAGAAGGTCCTCCTGCGGGAGGTCCATCACCGGGTCAAGAACAATCTCCAGATAATATCCAGCATGCTAGCCATGCAGATCGATGCCAATGAATCCGAGTCCCTCCGTTTACAGCTGCGGGAAGGGCAGAATCGGATCAACACCATGGCCCTCATCCATGATCAACTCTACCAGTCGCATACCCTCGCCAGGATTGAGATACGGGATTATATACGCTCTCTTGTTTCCTACATAGTCGATTCCTTCAAGAAGAAAGGGACACAGGTGCGCACGGCTTTTTTTCTGTGTGATGGAGAACTCGATCTGGATCAGGCGATTCCCCTGGGGCTGATAATAAACGAGGCGGTAAGCAATGCCATGAAGTATGCCTTTCCCGGCCGGAAAGAGGGGACCATCACCATCCGGGTCGAACTGGAGGGAGAGGGCAGCCGGGTTTTGCAGATCGAAGATGACGGGATCGGTTTACCGGAAGGATTCGACCGGAACAGCTTGAGCACCCTCGGTATGCAGATGGTTTACGCCCTCGCCGACCAGCTCCAGGGGGAACTCAGGGTAGAGTCGAACCACGGTGTACGGCTTGCTCTCCGGTTTTAACCGGCACCCCAGCTCACAAAAAAGGCGGCCTGCCCGACAGGGACAAACCGCCTTTTTGGGCCCACTAGGACTTGAACCTAGGACCACCTGATTATGAGTCAGGTGCTCTAACCAACTGAGCTATAGGCCCATGAACTCACGATTGTACGCAAGGCGGCCTGCTGTGTCAATCTTGTCTGCCTCAGAGCTTCTGCTGTCTTAAGAGAGGCAGGTGGTCAGCGTTTTCTCCGGCCGCCGCCCATTCCGCGGCCGCCTCCGCGGCCACCACGTCCGCCGCCCATTCCGCGGCCGCTGCCGGCACCCCGGCCGCCGCCCATGCCCCGGCCTCCGCCTGTTCCGGGAGCCCGGTCGTCTTCACGGCCGCCGCCGGCCCCGCCGCCCCGCATGTCGGCCCGTTCGGAGTTGGAGTGAATAGCATCCACAGGACAGACGTCGATGCAGATACCGCAGCGGGTACAGACCGAATTATTGATCTTTGCCTTGTCTCCTTTCATAGTGATGGCGCCCTCGACGGGACATTTATTTACACAGATCTTGCATCCGATGCAGGTCTCTTTATCAACCCAGGGCATATAGTGCCTCCTTGTACTGGTTCGAAATTATCGGTTCGGGCTAGAGCTGCAGTGCTGTTGTCCGCCCGGAGAGTATCGCCGTTTGCGCCTTGCCGACCTTTTTCGCATCTCCTATCACATATACCGGAAGTTCCGGTTCGATCTCTTCCTTCATATCATTTCTGCTGCGCATGCCGGCTGTTACAACAATGTGATCGATATCTTCGAGGATCCGCTGCTCGTCTCCGTTAAGGATAACACGGGAGCGGTCTATCTCTTCAACCTTGAAGTTCGTGTAAATCGTCACGTTCTTTTGCGCGAGCTTCTTCATGGTCATGGATTTTTCGATCATCTCCATACCGGTTGCCACCTCGGGCAGCATCTCGACAATTGTGACATCATTGTTCTTCTCCACCAGTTTACTTGCCAGCTCCATCCCGATCAAACCCCCGCCGATCACGACGACGCGTTTGCCGGTGGGCAGGTTTTCATCGTAGAGAAACTCTGTCCAGTAATACTCTTTCAGTCCCTTGATCGGGGGAATCATGGGTTCGGCCCCGGCAGCAAGGAGAACGCCGTTATAGCCGTTGCCCTTGAGATTCTCGGCTGTGGCCTCTTCTTTTCGTACGGGTACGCCTTGCCGATCGAGCTCATCGCGGTAGTAATCCACGATTTCCTTCAGACTTTCCTTGTTCGGGGGCAGATGGGCAAGATTCAGTTGACCGCCGAGCTCTTCCCGTTCGAACAGCTCTACCTTGTGGCCTCGCTTGTGCAGCGTGAGGGCGGCTTCCATACCGGCCGGTCCGCCGCCGACTACAGCAAAGCTTTTCTCCTGGCCTGCCGCCACCGGTTTCTCTTGGAAATCCTCTCTCCCCTCGTTTCCGGTGAGCGGGTTGACCACGCACTGTAGTCCCTCGCCCGATTTTACCCCGCCGAGGCAACCCTCGGCGCAGGCAAGGCAGGGCCGAATCTTGCCTTCAACCTTTCCGAGATATTTCCCGACAAATTGGTGGTCGGCTAAGAGCCCCCGCCCGATAGCTAGATAGTCGGCCTTGTAGTCCTTCATCAATCGATCGACATCCTCTTTCGAGTTTATCCTTCCGACGAAGATGAACGGCAG